>QZLB01000242.1 GCA_004796425.1 Desulfobulbaceae bacterium
AAGGCAGCTGAATTTGGTTCAGCGCCCCGGATAGTAATGAACTGGACAGATAATTACAAGCATCTATCAAAGAGATTCACACTTTCGTGATCAACGGGGTGGTGTGAAAGCAATGGGGATACAGTTCGAGCGATCCAGGAGGTGTTTTGCGGGCGTTCAGGCAGCATTAGCCGGGTTTTGGTGATGATCGATGTAATATACTTCCACCGGCTCATCAAAACCTTTTACCTGAATGGACCCGTTGGAGGTGGTAAGAAAGCTGTCATCGAGTTGTTCATACACATCTTTTGAAACCAGGATTCTATCGGGAGCACAATTGGATTCAAGTCGCTGGGCCAGATTAACGCTGGAGCCAATGACGGTATAATCCATCCGTTCCCGGGAACCCATGTCACCCACGACAACTTCTCCGGAATGGATCCCAATTCTGATGCGGATCTGCATGCCGCCAGTCAGTTCCCATTCCTTTTTAAGCTGCCAGGTCTTTTTCTGCATGGCGAGTGCCGCCTGTACCGCTTTTTTGGCGTGATCTTCGCATGGCTCCGGGTCACCAAAAAAGGCGAGCATGCCGTCACCCATGAACTTGTCAATAGTGCCCCGGTGGGAGAATAGTACGGAACTCATTTCCTGGAAATAACGGTTCAGTGTTTCGTGAATTTCCTGAGCTTCTTTACCCGAAGACCATTGTGTAAAGCCCACAATATCACTGAATAAAATGGTCAATTTCTTTTTCGAGACATTCTTGAGCATTTCCGGGGAGGTGAGGATTTTTTCCATTACGGGAGGGGCGAAGTAGGGTGCAAGACGGGTTT
Organism: Desulfobulbaceae bacterium; assembly: GCA_004796425.1. Classification (GTDB taxonomy): domain Bacteria; phylum Desulfobacterota; class Desulfobulbia; order Desulfobulbales; family Desulfocapsaceae; genus MADRE3. Next base: position 813 of record QZLB01000242.1, read on the forward strand.
GCATGATCCGTTTTTCGTGCTGCATACTGATCACCTGCATGAGCAGGATAATGGCCGTCCCAACAAAGAGTAGTCCTGTCGGGCGGACGAGGGGGATGATAACCTGAAAGTAAGAAAACCCGATAAATATCGAAACCAGCATGACGATGGTAATCGTTAATGAGGCACCAACCAGCTGGAATCCACGCAGTCTGATGGCCATCAAACTCAAAAGCACGAGAATAGCGAGGTCAAGCAGCAATCTCTGATAGTCCGGTGCTTCTATTAAAAAAGTGTTGGTCAATATCGAGTTGAGAAATTGTGCATGTATTTCACTCAGCGGGGAGTAGGAAGCAAACGGTACTGGGCCGAAGTCCCTGCCACCGGTGGTGACATCGGAAATAATGGCCAGGGTACCTTCGAGCTCATCCTGCAAATCATAACGACCGTCTTCAGTTGCACCCATTTCAAGGATTCTGGCGACCGAATAATGGGCAAATACCTGGGGCCATGGACCAGTGAACAGTACCCGCGTTTTTCCCTGATCATCAAAGGGGATGATGATGTCCTTCTGCCGGCCGTCGGGATATTGCGCATTGGGGAGAATAACACGACGATGCTCAACCCGGATGTTGTCTGGGTTAATGTTGAGATAATCTCCGGCAGCTCGTAGGGAAAGGGTGGGGATTAGTTTGGTATCATCCCGGAAAAAGAGCGGCAGTCTTCTATATACCCCATCGTAATCGGGCCAGCAGTTAATATGACCGAGGCCGGCGGCAGTATCGTTCAGCGCTGAAATGGCTGTGATAGCGGGGATCGCCCGGGGAAAAATGGTCGGGTTTTGCGAGGAGGCGTAAAATGCCTTTAAGGGAATCGTTTGTTCTTTCGTTTGTTGTTCATTCTTCAGGCTGGACAGAATGATCGGCAGGTAGACATTACCTGCTGCCCTGCTGTTTCTGGTCAATTCATCCTCACCCGATTCTGAGACAAACAGCATGTCGAAGAGCTGTACTGCCACACCGGCATCATCAAGTATTTTGAGCAGGGTACCGTACAACCGCGAATCTCCCAGCGAATAAGGAAGATTAGCCAGGGATTGATCGTCTAAGTCTATATAAACAATATCGGGGGAAATATTCTGTGAGATACCAAGGGAGTAGGAGAGTCTCAACAGACCATCCTGGGCCTGTAATTCCATGGTCTCAAAAATCCGGGGTGAGAAAAACCAGCTTAGCCGTACAACACCATAGAGTAGAGCCAGAACTATGATAACGTTGAGAATCTGTCGTTTACTCATGGTTTACCCGGAGAATTCTACTATAGAACCCGACGGCAGAGACATGAGTTGCGACAAAAGTTTCCCGATCACCTGAGCCCCGGGTTGCCCCTTGTCCTCTAATTTCCCGTCTGGTCCCGGAAACCGGCATGCCAGTTTCAGTAAATTGTTTAAACTTGGAATGGGCTCTTCTGATCAGCCTCACTTCTTTGAACAATTCAGCCTGGGTATTAATACTATCCGGCTGATAGAGGTAATCATCAATCAACTTTTCCAGTTTCACCAACCGCTTCGGTGAGGCGAGCAGATAAAATTTTTCCTGCCCCGGGGGTGGGACAATCGTAAAGCGATTTTCGCCTGCCGGAATTCTGATTTCCTTACCGGGATCCTGGTGTGCGTAGTAGTTCTGAGAGCCGGGAAAAATTGGTGTGAAGACATTGCTTGAATCAAGCAGGAAGAGATAAAGATAGGTTGAGGGCTCCGGCTTGAGATAGAGCTGCAGGGTGGCGCCTTTGGCGATTTCCGGCGTTGAGGAAAAATCGACGGCACTCAAACCGGTCGGCGTGTCCATCAATAATGCCCACTTGAATTCAACGGGAGCGTCGGCATGAAGGTCTGCAATCCCCGTCCAGAAGAGGCAAATCAACAGGAGGGCGATGAGCTGAAGTCTTGAGCGTAGCATAACGAACCTCACTTCAATTTCAAAATCGGGAA
>QZLB01000262.1 GCA_004796425.1 Desulfobulbaceae bacterium
CAGATCAGTACATGAGTCTTCCGCACGAAAAGCAACGTGGCTACCGTCCCGATATTGACGGTTTGAGATCGGTCGCCGTACTCTCGGTGTTCCTTTTTCATCTCTGGCCAGATCTGCTGCCCGGCGGCTATCTCGGAGTCGATGTATTCTTTGTCATTTCTGGTTACTTGATCACCGGAATCATCGTCAGGGAAAACAGCAACGGGAATTTCAGTTTCCGCCATTTCTATGCCCGCCGAGTAAAACGTATTTTCCCGGCCCTGTTCTTTATCGTTTTCCTCACCGCGGTGATGGCAATTATTCTGCTCACCCCTGAAACGTATATCAACTATATGAAATCGGCCCGTTACACGGCCGCCCAACTGGCGAACTTCTTTTTCGCCCGAAAAGTTGATTATTTTGCCGAAGGTTTCTCAGGCCAACCCCTGTTGCATGCCTGGTCACTCGGCGTTGAAGAGCAGTTCTATCTTGTCTGGCCGTTGCTGATATTTCTATCCTTCTATATTTCCCGCAAAGCACTGAACAAAAATCTTCCCCAAACCTCCCTAACCGGAGAAACCCGATCATCTTTTGATTATCTGTTGAGAAAGCGATTTTCCTACATCCTTATCATAATCGCGTTGCTCTCCGCTGCCGTCTGTTATCTGTTGGCGGATTCATACCATAATCTCGCGTTTTATATGTTCTATTCGCGTGCCTTTGAGTTCTGTTTTGGCGGCATTTTGGCACTTAATCTGCTCAACCGTGAGCCCACAGGGATGACCAGCCAGTGGTGCGGACTGCTTGGTCTGGTGTTACTTGGTTACTCCTTTCTTTTTATTGGTGAAGGATACCTGGGTACCTCATTTCTTCGCTTCGGGGTCCTGCTGCCCTGCTTCGGTGCATCACTGCTGATTTTTGGACGGCCTGAGGCAAGTATCATCAACCGGGTTCTGGCAGGAGTAGTTCCGGTCTTCATTGGTCGCATTTCCTATTCTTTATACCTGGTCCACTGGCCGGTCATTATTTTCTGGAAAATCGCCACCAATAATACGTCCCTGAGCCTGGCTGAGGGAGCAGTTATCATCTTCATCAGCTTTCTGATTTCCACACTGATGTATTATTTCCTTGAATTGCCAGCCCGGAAATCAACCCAGTCAGATAAGACGGTGCTCCTGATCGGTCTGATCCTGATCATCCTTTTCACCACAACCTTCAAACTGCTTGAAACCCAAGACACTGCCGCATGGCGCGTCTCTGCCTATGATCAGGAAAAAAACATGCCGAGCCGGTACGCCCCCCGGTGCAGGGAAGTCCGCCAGGGTAAAATATTGTTCTATCAGTGCCAGCCAGGCGAAGTTCAGAACACCCCAACCCTTGCATTGGTTGGCGACAGTCACTCAGTCCATTATATCCGGCCGGTGACTGCCTGGGCCAAACGCAATGGCTATAACGTCAAATACCTGGGATCAGAAGGCTGTGCCATGCTGGTCGGTGAGGTCAGGATACAGAGTAAGATCCAGGGTAATCATGAAGAAAAGTGCAGTGCGGCTCTGCCGGTCTTCAATAACAGGATTGTACCCGATCCGCTCATTGAACTGGTTTTCATCGCCCAACGATTTGATCTCTTTTATAACGGAATCGGGTTTCTCAATAACTCACGGATCATGACCTTCAGAAAACCAAATGGTGTACCGGTCGATGATCACCCCGCATATTATGAAGCACAACTGAAGAAAACGGTCGAGACCTTGAGAGCTAACGGAAAAGACGTAGTTCTGCTGAAACAGGTTCCGATTCTCGCGGACATAAAAGCGTGCGATTGGCAGCCCTTATTGAGAAAGTGGTTGAGCCTGGAAAGAGAGTGTTCGTTCGATGATTCATTCATTAGCCAATGGCAAAGCCCCAGTGTCGCCTTTGTCGATCGATTTGCTGCCGAGCATCAGATTGAAACCTTTGATCCGATGAAATATTTTGATACACCGCTGTCAAATGGTAGAAATATGTATTCCAACCGAGATCATATTAACACCATCGGTTCACTCTATCTGACACCCTTTTTTGACCAGGAAATGTTGCTGATCATGGCCCGAATCCAGAACAAAAGCGGACAGTAAAGGGAGAATAGTTTTCCGGCTGTGATAACCTACGCTTATTTTACCATCGATAGCAGCTTGCCAAACATACCCTTCTTCTTTTTGTTTTGAGGAGCAGCCGCTTTGGCAGGGGGTACGGAAGCCTCAGGTTTTTCCTGCGGATCATTGTCAGGATTCATCATACCGGCCCGCTTTTCGAGCATCTTGAAAATATCCTCGATCACCTTCGCCTGCTTCTGTTTTTCCGCCTGGGGAAACATCCAGTTCTCAAACACATAACTGTCTTCAATCTGATAAGGATATTGGTCGCCGTTATTGCCGATGCCGGAGATATTTACCATGTAGTGGGCCAGCTGAGTCAGCGCTGCAATACCCCGCAGCTCTTTGCCGGCAGCCCCCGGTGAACGATAGTGACGAATGGTCAGGCAGATGGTTTCAGGGAGATTCCAGTGCTGCAGGACATGGTAGGCAACTTCGTTATCGGTGGTGCCAAACAGCTGCTTCTGAGCCTCAGCAAGAGGCAGATTCTGCTCATGAGCCAGATCTAGGCAACGCTCAAAGTCTGCGGGCCGGTTAATGGCCAGAAATATTTTACCAATATTGCTCAGCAGACCGATAATATAAAGCTCTCCGGGGACCGCCTGGGTCATCTGAGCATGAACCGGATGGCCCAGCATCCGATTTGCCGTTGCACAACCTAGGGAATGTTCCCAATAATCATCGCCACTCATTTTTTTCAGTTTAGGAAATTGTGGCAGGGCCTCCCTAAATAAAAAACTGAGCACCGAAGTAACCGTCTCCTGTAAACCGATATGGGTAATGGCCTGGCGAACCCCCTTGATGGCCTTGAGTGTACCAAAAAAGGATGAATTGGAGAGCTGCAGCAATTTCGCGGTCAGCGCCGGGTCGCCTTCGACAAGCTTGCTGAAGGATGCCACATCGATCTGGTCTATGGGTTGCCGGGCAATAATCATCAAACGCTGGCTCGCCGCCGGTAATGGTGGAACAGACTTGCCCGACTCAATAATTTCGCGTGCGATTCGCTCAGCTGTGTATGTGCTCATTTACAAGAAATCCTTCTGGTAGTTTCCTGGTTTAGTTTCCGTGCACCCCCACACAAGCGATAGAGGTTACGCTTGCCCATTACTCTTTAGCCTATCACAGTTTATCGAGAAAGAGAAATGGAATCAACTGCTTGTTACCCTATATATTGGACTTGCCAACCCTGTAATCTGCAGTACAATTTCATCAGAGTCATCGAGCTTCCACCGACAAAAACGCGAGAATAATTCAAGGAGGGGATCATGCATTATCAGGCTTCAAACACCCGTTATAAACATATGCCATACCGTTTATGTGGGCAGAGTGGACTTAAGCTTCCCGCAATTTCCTTCGGTCTGTGGCAGAATTTTGGAGCACAGAACGACGAGCAAATCTGCAGGGATATTTGCCACCGGGTGTTTGACAGCGGCATTACCCATTTCGATCTTGCCAACAACTATGGACCTCCGCCCGGTTCAGCCGAATCATTTTTTGGGCAACTGCTGAAAACAGATTTTGCTGCCTATCGAGACGAGCTGATAATCTCCACCAAAGCCGGGTACCGGATGTGGCCAGGCCCTTATGGGGAATGGGGAAGCAGAAAATACCTGATGGCAAGTTTGGACCAGAGCCTGAAACGAATGGGACTCGATTATGTCGACATCTTTTACTCGCACCGTTTTGACCCCAACACGCCACTGGAAGAAACCATGGGGGCACTTGACAGTATTGTCAGACAGGGTAAAGCGCTCTATATCGGCCTCTCCTCATACACCGCCAGTGAGACCCACAAAGCGGCTAAAATCCTCAATGAGCTGGGAACCCCCTGCTTGATTCACCAGCCCAGTTATTCGATGCTGAATCGCTGGATTGAAGCTGACGGTTTGTTGGATACCCTTGAAGAACACGGAATTGGCACGATTGTCTTCTCTCCACTGGCCCAGGGACTGCTGACCGACAAATATCTCTGTGGAATCCCTGAAAACAGTCGAGCTGCGCTGAAACAATCGCTCAAGGAATCACACCTGAGTCAGGAAAACCTGGAACGCATCAGATCACTCAATGAAATAGCCAAACAGCGTGGCCAGTCACTCGCCCAAATGGCAATTGCCTGGGCACTCAGAGATACACGTATTACCTCGGCTCTGATTGGTGCGAGGAGTGTGGAGCAGTTTCAAAACAGTTACGAATGTCTGAAACAGATGGATTTTGACCCACAGGAATTGCTGGAGATAGAAAAATATGCCCAGGATGGCGGGATCAATATCTGGTCGCTGGCAGCCAGGAGTTAAGCCACCTGCAGTCTGCTCCCACAGAAGTGCTGATGAAATTCTGGCTCTGGTGCGCGACGACTAATCTTCCGGGTTACCCACTGTCCAGGCTTTATCTAGTTCTTCCATATCCAACCGCTGGTCTAGGGTCATTAACTCCTCCAGCGTCTGGTTATGTTTCTGGTACATGGAGATATAATTCTCCTCGTCCTCCCGGTGCGCCTTATACAATACCGGCATCATCTCCTCGTCATTTTTCAGGAAAATCCGTTTCAGCCGGTACGCTTCATAGGGATCCATCCCAAGAAGCAGCAGGGCCTTTTCGCCAAGGGCCAGAGAGCTGCCGATTGTCTCCCTTTGAATATCAGCGACGCCCAGATCCATCAGGTCGTAAGCCGATGACCGATTGGCAGTATTCGCTGCAATTTTCAAATGAGGGTAGTGTTTTTGTACCATTTTGACCAGTTCACGAGCTTTCTCACCATCACCAATGGTAATCACCAGCAGTTCTGCTTCGGCGGCCCCTGCTGCCTCCAGCAGATCAAGCCGGGTTGTGTCCCCGTAATAAACCTCAAAGCCAAATCTGCGCAGAACTTCGACATTGGCGGGATCGTGATCCAGAATTACAGGTTTGATCCCGGCAGAGATTAAAAAGCGGCCCAGGTCGGTACCCAGCCGACCAAACCCTGCGAGAATAACCTTGTGCCCACTTCGTTCGATATGATCCTCGGGATGGCTTGCCTCATCCTCCTGCTCTTTGAGACTGAACTTTTCATACGCCAGAAAGAGCAATGGTGCCAGAAACATTGACAGGGCCACGGCGGAAATAAGCGGTTCAATCACTTCAGGTCCCAGTACGCCATTTGCTTTGCTGAACTGAAAAAGCACAAAGGCAAATTCCCCTCCCTGGGCCAGGGCAATGGCGAAAAGCGACCGCTCCTTGGGAGCAACTCCAAAGATAATTCCGGTACCATAAAGCACCACCCACTTGAGGATAATCAAGCCAGCGGTGAGCCCACCGATCAGAAGAATCTTATCGCCAATCAGAGAAAAATTGAGGCTTGCGCCGATGGAAATAAAAAAGATCCCGAGTAACAATCCTTTGAACGGTTCAATGTCGCTCTCAAGTTCATGCCGATATTCATTGTCGGCCAACACCACCCCGGCCAAAAAGGTACCCAATGCCGGGGACAGTCCGACGACGGCCATCAGCAACGAAATACCCACCACCAGAGCAAGGGCTGCGGCAACAAAGACTTCTCTTACCCGGGTGGCAGCAATCGCCCTGAACATGGGCCGAGCCACAAATTTACCGAGAAAGAAAATGAAAAAAATCGCGCCCAGCGTGGCCATGATCTTCAAATAGCCCGGCAACGCATTGATATCAAACAGTACCGATTCATGATGACCATGATCGTGCGTCGCCAGGGTCGCCAGCAGCGGGAGGACGGCCAGGATCGGTATAACTGCAAGGTCCTGAAAGAGCAGGACTGAGAAAATTGAACGACCGGATGGGCTGTTCATCAAACCTTTTTCCCGTAAGGTTTGCAGGACAATGGCTGTTGAGGAGAGTGCCAGGGTCAGCCCAATGGCAAGAGACTGTTGCCACGGCAGAAAGAAAAGGGCAACACCACAAATCAGCACGGCGGAGACCACAACCTGGGTCCCCCCCATTCCCAGAATCGGTGTCCGCATCTGCCAGAGCAGCGACGGTTTAAGTTCGAGTCCGACCAGAAAGAGCATCATGACCACACCGAATTCAGTGAAGTGCATCACCTCTTCAATATCACCAATCAGCGAGAGACCAAAGGGACCGATGATGATGCCCGCAATCAGGTAGCCGAGCACCGAGCCCAGCCCGACTTTTTTGGCCAGCGGTACGGCAATGGCGGCTGCCGCCAGGAAGATGAAGAGTTGAAGAAGAAAATGTTCCATCGACGCTACCCTTTTATCGTGCTATTGAGATCAGAATTGAGATAGTGATGTTTCCCCACTTTTTTCAGATCAAATCGATCGTCGCGCAAGGCGATAATAGTCCTGCGGTACGATTCCGCATGCCCGCTTACCGCTTCGGCCGACAATCCCCGATGAATCCCCAGCACCGTGAATGGTGGCAACCAGGTCATACTGCACAACCGAGCCGTGGCCTGAAACGGTGAAGTAAGTTCCTTGATGGTAAAACGGTTGAAACCACCTTTTTGATAGGTACTGTCATCACCACCTGCAGTAATCGCCTGGAAAAACAGTTTCCCCTCAAGTGCATTCCCTTTTGAACCGTACGCCCAGCCATGTTCCAGAACCAGATCGAGCCATTCTTTCATGATGGATGGGGTTGAGTACCAATAAAAAGGATGTTGGAAGATAATCACATCATGTGATTCACAAAGCTGCTGCTCCCGCTTTACATCAATGAAAAAATCGGGGTAGCGACCATACAGATCATTTACATAAACACCCTCAAGACCCTCCACTGCTGCACGCATCGCTTTGTTGATGATTGAACGGGATTTAGTGGGGTGGGCAAAGTTTATCAGGATTTTCTTCATGGAGACCGATTTGGGTTGTCATTGTTCACAATGCTGAGCCATGAGCTATATACGAGATGCTTTCCCACTAAAAGTGGGGTACCCTAGTAAAGCGCGGATCAAGAAAAAAATCAAATAAACAGGCGATGTTCTTTTATCGGGCAGAACGGGAACTGCTCATCTGTTCAGTTTGGCAGTCCCCATACTCCTCAGACGATTCCGTCATCCATCAGCTGGCGGATCTTATCATCCCCATAACCGAGTTCAGCAAGGATCTCTTCGGTATGCTCTCCCAATTCCGGGGCCCGGCAGCGGTTTTGGGCCTCCGTGTCGGAGAGTTTAATCGGGTTACTGATCAGTTTGATCGGGCCGTAGGTGGGATGATCCCATTCCTCAAAATAGCCATTGGCGATTGCCTGCTCGTCTTCAATAACCTCCAGCGGTGTTTTGACCGAAGACCAGATCAGTTTTGTTTCACTCAGAAGAGCCACCCACTGGTCATATGATTTAGCCCGAAATTCCGCCTCGATTATCTGGACCAGTTCCACCGCGTTTTCTGACCGAGCTTCCTGGGTTGCAAAACGATCATCATTGGCAAGTTCTGGACGTCCGATGACCTCACAGAAAGCAGGCCAGTAATGTTGGGAATTGGTCATCCCCAGCATGATCCAGCGATCATCGCTGGTTGGGTAAATATTACGAATGGGGTTGCCCATGGATGCGCGCGCGGGACGGACACAATCCTCGCCACTGATCAGACAACCGTTAATATCAGTACCCAGCGCAAATATCGCCGAGTTAAACAGGGAAACCTCCACCTCCTGCCCCTTCCCTGTTCGCTCCCTGATGAACAGGGCCGCCATTACTCCAGCCAGCAGACTCTGGGAGGTCAGGCTGTCTCCGTAAGCCGGACGGGATATATTGGGTGCATTACCCTGCTCCCGCATCAACTCCATGACACCGCTGCGTGCCCAGAACGCCACCGAGTCAAAACCGCCCACATTCCGCTCAGGTCCCTTCTGACCATAACCTGTCAAATTAGCATAAACGATCCGCTCGTTGACTGCTGCCAGGGTCTGATAATCAAGTTTGAACTTTTCCATCTCATAAGGGCGCAGATTATTAAGGAACACATCACTATGTTTTACCAGATCATGAATAATCTGCTGCCCTTCCGGGGAACCAAGGTTAACCGTCAGGCTCTTTTTATTGCGATCCACATGTTCCCAGATATAGTTCACGTCATGCGGTCTCGCCCAACCGGCCATCCCGGCAGCCAGCAGATGACGCTGCAGGTCACCCCGCTTCGGCGGTTCAACATGAATAACCTCCGCCCCCCAACTGCCCATCAGCATCCCAGCAAGCGGCATGGCGAACGCACCACCGACCTCAACGACCTTTAATCCCTCGAGTCCCTTGTTCATAATGATTACCTGCTCTTTGTTATGGTTTGCTTGACATCATCCTAATTTCAGAAGGTTGCACAGCGTACTGATATCTTCCAGTTGGTCCAGTTTTCGCACGGTGGAGACTATCTCAGCACATTTCTGCTGTGCAAAAACCGTCCCGGCAAGATTGATGAATTTATCAATAACTTCTTCCCAGGAAAGCGGGTTCTCAGGATCCCCCCGTGGATATTCAAGACTCTTGTGAAACGTTTCTCCCGCCTTGGTCCGAACCGTAACCGCAGCCCGCCACTTCTGCGGGAAATCCTTTTCAATCGCCTCGTTTGCAACACAACGTACCCGTTTCATGAGTGCCTTGATTCGAGGATCATTGATGTTTTCAAGACTGTACTGGTCGAGAAACGCGTTTTTATGCACTACGGCAACGGCTGCGCCAAACGGCATACTGAACTGTGCATCGACAACCGAGCGGGGATTAATTTTCTGCTCATGTGGTTCCGCTACCAGGGCCGTCCCGGCTTGCAGTATACTCGCCTCAATTTCCTCAATCTCATCGATCTCCAGTTGCTGCTCCTCAAAGATGCGTAGAATACAGTCGATGGAGCCCTGGTTATAGCGACAACAGGCATGCGGTTTTATAGAAGTTTTCAGAACTTCGTACGGGCTTCCCCAGTCTTCCAGGACCTTCTTTTGATCTGCAGAACCGGAATACCCATGGAGAAAACCAAACGATCCTTCCAGGATTGTTGCCGGACCGGTGAATCCCTCTTTGGCCAGTTGCGCTGCCAACACACCACTATGGGCGGACCAGCCGCCATGAAAGCGCTTGGTGTAGGCACCATCACTCAGGAACTCCATCGAACCCGCGGCCTGACTACCTGCAATGCCGAGCGTATGTAGAGTTTGCTGCGGATCCAGACCAAACAGTTTTGCTGCCGCCACCGACGCCCCGAAGGTGCCGCAGGTACCGGTGGGGTGGAACCCGCGCTGGTAGTGCGCTGCAGGATTAAGGGCGATACCCAGCTTAACCATCAGCTCGTATCCTGCCACAATTGCCGCTATGATATCCCTGCCTGTTGAACCGGCAGAAAAACCCGCAGCAAGCGTTGCCGACATAACGGAGACGGCCGGGTGCAATGATGCTGCGTTAACCACATCATCAAGCTCCAGGGAATGCGCAGCGGTGCCGGTTGCCAGGGCAGCATAGGAGGTATCGACAACCAGATTGGTGCCGGTGACCGGTACACCGCCCGTTGCCACCTGCCTGGTTGCCAGAAAACGATGCAGCGGCAGGGATGATTCCGACTTCGCGCCACGAATCGCCACCCCGAGATAATCAAGAAGCAGATATTTCACCCGGTCATGAACTGTTTCGTCCAACTCATTGTAGGATAGTTCAGAACAGAGGTGGGCAATTTCTCTGGTAAGATTCATAAGGTCCTCCCCTTTTCAATGTTGCCACGTAAACGTACCATCATTTTTCATGCCACGTGCTGTCGCGCACTTACAATCCCTCTTTGGCCAGGGCGATAAAGTGGGCAACATCGATTTCCTTGGGGCAAACGAACGAGCACGCCTTTGAGGAATGGCAGCGATATACCCCATTTTCGTTATACAATACGTCCAACCGTTGCTGTTTTTCCCGCTCGCGTGGATCCATCACCCGCACCACAGCAGCCAACATCGCATTGGGCCCGAGGAAGGTCCGGTGGCTGCTGATACAGGCCGAGGAGCAACAGAAGCAGTTTATGCATCGTGTGGCATCAACGTAGCGCTCCAGATCTTCAGGTGAGATCTGGTTCTCTTCCACATCATCATGATCAGCCGGGGCGGGATCAATGACATAGGGTTTCACGCGATCAACCCGCTCATATGCCTTCTCGGTGTCAATAATCAGATCCCTGATCCGCGGTGCAACTTCCAGCGGTTCTATTTCAAAGGTGGTGGTGTTGAAGAAATCAACCGCATTCTCGACCAGCAGCTCACAGGAAAGCAGCGGCTTGCCATTGATTTTCATCGAACAGGTCCCGCACTGGCCATGCTCGCAGGAGGACCCCCAGGCAAGTGTTGGATCCTGCTCGTCGTTGATTTTTCTCAACACATCAACAAACCGCATAATTCGCCCCGCCTCTACCTGGTATTCCTGAGTCCAGTGCTTCTGAAGCGCCGGGTCGTAGCGATGTATCTTCAAGGTTATCTGGTAGGTTGTAATCATCATCTCACCTGGGTTACCTGAATCTGGCTGCTAATATTTCCGCTCGATTATTGAAAACTGCTCATGGTGTTCACCACCCGCCTCAAACACACTCATATCGACCTCCCTTCTGCCTAATTCGATCTCACCGAAACGATCCATACTGACCAGGGTATGATAATTGTATTCATCTTTACGTTCTGGAAAATCGTCTCGAAAATGGGCTCCACGGGATTCTTCCCTGGCCAGTGCAGCTTCAGCGATCGCCAAAGCAACCGCCAGCAGATTATCCAACTCCCAGCGCTGTACCAGTTCCTGGTTCATTTTCAGGTCCCGGCAGCTGATTTTCGTCTGGGTCACCCGCCGGTTCAGCTCATGCAGGCGTGTTATGGCACTGGTCATTCCTGCCTTTGTTCTGAATACACTGACCTGCTCCGTCATCAGCGCCCGCAGCTCGAAACGGATCTGACCAAGGCTCTCTGAGCCACCATGCTCGAGGTAACCAGACATTTTCTCCCGGTAGTGCGATGAGGTCATTTCAGAGGCTGCAGCAGGTGTTTGGGCAAGCACTTCCACCACCCGGTCAGCAACCAGTTTACCCATCGTAATCAGCTCAAGGATCGAATTGGTTCCTAAACGGTTAAAGCCATGGAAACTGGCCGCCGCGCACTCGCCGACCGCATACAGTCCCTCGATCACCCCCTGGTTTTTATCCTGTACCTCACCGTACATCGTGGTCGGGATACCGCCCATGTGGTAGTGATTACTCGGCCGCACGGGACAGAGTTGTGTTCGTGGATCGAGATTGACATATCGTTTAAAAAAACTGGTTACCTCGGGGATCTGCTTCTCATGCACTTCCTGAGGCAAGTGACGCAAGTCGATCCAGACATGCTCTATATTGTGATCGGGGTTCATAATCCCGCGTCCTTCGCGGATTTCTGTCTCGATTGCCCGGGCGACCAGATCCCGCGGGGCCAACTCCTTCATTTTGGGCGCGTATTTTTCCATGAACGGTTCCTGGGCTTGGTTGCGCAATATCCCCCCAACCGAACGGAGCGTTTCACTGGCCAGAATTCCGGGACCGACAATCCCGGTGGGATGAAATTGCACCGCCTCAGGGTCCATCACCGGTAGTCCGGACTCTAGTACGAGAGCGAGTCCGTCACCGGTATTCTGGCGGCAATTGGTGGTTACCTGGAACACCTGACCGCTGCCTCCGCTGGCAAAGACCGTGGCCCGGGCAAGAATCCTGACGAATTCACCATCTTTCTGCTGGAAAACCACACAGCCGCCACATCGACCGTTTTCCATCAATAATTCAACTGCGATGGCCTGATTGATAAAGGTAATACCGCGTTTCAGCGTCTCTCCCCAGGCGGTATCCATGATTCCCTTACCGGTTCGGTCTGCCTCAAACACTGCCCGGTAAACCGATGCTTCGCCAAAATTGCGGGTGTGCCCACCAAAGGTTCTCTTGGACAAGCGACCCTGCTGATCACGTGAAAAATGCATCCCCCGGTTTTCGAGCCAGAGAATCTGCTCCCAGGCCGACTCACAGATCTTTTTGACGACATTTTGATCCGCGGTACAGTCGGAGCCTTTCCAGGTATCAAACATATGGAAAATCGTGGCATCCATTGGATCTTTCGGATCAACCGCCGCCAACCCTCCTTGGGCTGTCGAAGTGTGGGATTTCTGTGGGTGTGAAACCTTGGTCAAGGCTATGACCCGGGCAGTTGGCATCTGTTCGAGAATCTCGGCACCGCACCGTAGTGCAGCACCGCCTGCCCCAATCAGCAGGACATCACAATGTATGGTTGACCGGATGCTCAGTGCGTTGCTCATCGAATCGCTCCCCTTAAACCAGAAACAGTAGTTTTACGCCAATCAGACCAAAGCCAAAGAACAGAGTGGTGATCAGGACCAGGAGGGCTAATTGAGCCCCCCGGAAACTCAAATAGTCTCGGCAAACCCCGATGACACCATAGCCACCATGGTAGAGCACGCTTACCACCAGTAACAGATCGACGAGCTTGATAAACGGACTCTGAAGTCTCGTTAAAATCAGTTGTGCATCACGCCCAATTACCGGGTCGAGATGCATAAAAAGCATATGCGCCGGTACCATTAGAAACAGGAAGGTGCCACTTACCCGCTGCATTTTCCAGAGCAGGGTCGCCCCGGATCGTTTCAGTCTGAGCGTGACCAGGTAGCCACACAGAATTGAGGCCAGGAAAAAATAAACCCAGAATAGAAACGGGGAGACGGACTGGTCACCCATGATCATGATTACCGCCAGCATTAGCAGGTAGAGTCCTGAACCGACCATAACCCCGCGTAAAACGGGTTGATCCAGACGATTTCCGAAAAGCTCGTAGAGGATCAACCTGCCCCCATTCAAAGAATGGAAAATCACCGGTATTGCCAGAAACCAATCGAAAAAGAGCGGGATTAGCTTCTGAAACCATTGCATCTTCTGCTCAAACCCGACAGGGTCACTAAGCCCTGAGAGGGTCAGAATATGCAAAAAAACATAGAGAACCAGCATGAGCCCGGTTATCCGGTGCAGCCACGCAACCACATAAGGCCACCCCCGGTTGCGGGCCGTTTTCTGGACATATGAAATTCCCGGTATTGTTCCAAGTCGGCTCTGTTGTTTCATCTGCTCACCTCTTCAGCTCTGCACCAACAGGTGTTTCACCACTCTCATCCTGTTCGAATTTGCTCAAAAACAGTAAAAAACTCTCCAACGCATCGTTGATATGACCCTCCACCAGCGACCTGATTGTTCCAGGGGAGCTCCGGGGATTTTCAAGCTGCTCATAAATCCGTTGGTGTATCGCCAGTGACTTGTTGATATCTTCCTGATAGTATTGATAAGAAAACCGATGCCAGAGATTCTGCATCCTGAGCCTGGCAAGGGTTTGCTCAAGGAGCACATTGCCGGCCTGATGGATAAACAGTTCATGAAATTCTAGATGGGCGTGATAATAGCTGCGCACATCATTTTGAACAGCGGCTACGCTCATTTGCTGGAGTGAAACCGCCATCCTCGACAACGTGTCACGATTCATCGTTGCATGGGCCAGTTCAGCCGCCAGACCCTCGAGTGCAGCCCGTACCGGAAAATTCTCCTCGATATCATTCCTGCTGATCCTTTTGACAAAGGTTCCCCGGCGCGGAATGATCTCGACCAGACCGAGTTTCTCCAGTTCGCGAAACGCCTCCCTCAACGGGGACCTGCTGACTCCAAATTGTGCCTGCAAATCCTGCTCACCAAGCTGCGCACCTCCCTTGAAGTTCCCCTCCAAGATCGCAATCTTGAGTGCCTCGGCAATCTGCAGCCCAAGCCCCACGGGCCTGCTGAGTGTAATCCCATTTCCCTGTAGCATTGTTTGTCCCGTTGTCGATTATGCAATTGTCGACAATTTTACCGGATAAGTAATATGGAGTCAATCTTCAAAACGTCCGACATCCCAGATAGCGTGCTTAATTCTTTTAATACAGGCCGTTAGAGACCGAGGTCTTCATTAATCAGGATAATTTTGATCCGGTGCTTGGGAAATGATTTCTCGGTAATGGTCCAGGTGTTACAAATACGGTCGGGACTGCTGCAATCGTGGCAAAATGAGGTTTTCCTGCACGGCGTTTTCCACCCTTCATGCAGGATGGCATTTTGCGGAGCCGCCACCTCCTTTACCCGATGCATCCCCGCTTCGTAGTCGGTAACCAGTTTATTGCGACCAATCAACAAAACGACATACCGAGGTCCAAACGTAAGCGCACCCACCCGGTTGCCCACCATATCGAGGTTGACCAGTTTGCCATCTTCGGTAAGGGCGTTGGTGCCGGTAAAAAACAGATCGACCAGTAACGCCTGACGCCTCCGCTCAATCAATTCCTCCCGGGGTACGCCCTGCTCAAATGTCTTAATGATCTCAAGCTTCGGATCCTTCTGCAGTTCGTCTAGAATGCCGGATGCCCGGAGGGTAATCGAATCCCCCCAGGAGACACTGGAGACACTGATCTTGGGATAAATTTCCCTGAAAAAAACAATCTGCGCCTCGACCGGCGAATTGACCACATACGCTTCAAAGTTATTTCTCTGTAGTGCCTGTTGACAGTTCTCCAACCTCAAATCCCAATACTTTTCCACTCCCTCTGCCATCACTCCCTCTTACGTTCTGTGGTGATTATTTCAGTGCCCGGTAATAGGAATCAAGTGTATAGACGGCGGCCAGCGGATTATGCCCGGTCACCCGGTCTTTAACCGCCAGAACCGTACAGGGTGCTTCTGCATACTTGAAAAACAGCGAATCATGGCCAACGCACAAACCGAGCAGTACATTGAACTCGGTCTTGGCCTCATTGAGCAACGCTGCCTGTAGAATCGGATTACACATCGACTCAAACTCGCCAACGGCAATACGTTCTTCACTGCCCAGATCAAGCGTCTCCTTGGGGGCTCTTCCGACCTTGCATATGGCAGAAACCACCTCAAGATCGCGCGAGGCAAAGAGTTTCTCAACCATTGCCGCTTCTTTCCGCAGCCCCATACAGAAGGCCATCCCAATTTTCCGGTAACCCATCTTCCCTATAAAGTCGAGTATCTCCTCGATCCGCGGCTTGCCGGGCCGAACCTTGCCATACCCCAGCTCGCGGTTCCGGTAACCATCCTTCTCCTGGACGGAGGCCTGTCTGGCAAACTCACGTATCGCTTCTTTGTTATATTCTTCAAGTATTTCAGCAGACAATTCTTCCATCACCACGGTCGGGCAATTATCAGGATGCTTGCCATCCTCAGTTCTACATATACGGTCATTTGATTTAAAAGAGCAGCGTGCACAATTAGGATTTGGTTTTTCCATCATTTCCTCATACGGGTTTTGGTGAACGTAACTTCACCAGGATCGATCCAGCCACAGGGAGCGTTTTACCATTTCATCATACCAGTTTACAAGTCCACATATTTACCCGGCTTCACTCCAATGGTCGAACTTTGGTTTGGCCATAAAGAATATGTTACAATAAATCCGATCTGATGATCAGAATAACCAAACTGTTTATATTAACCCGAAGGTATTTCAATGAGTGATTTTAATTTCCACGGCGTGTTCCCTTATCTCGTTTCACCACTGCAGGACAATGGTGACGTTAATCGTGAGCTGCTCAGCCGACTCTGCAATGATCTGATCGAACATGGTGTACATGGACTTACCCCCCTGGGGTCGACCGGGGAGTTCGCCTATCTGAGCTCTGAGCAAAAACGCACGATTGTTGAGACCACTGTTGCAGCCGCCGATGGGCGGGTGCCTGTGGTAGCCGGTGTTGCCGCCACCACCATCACGGATGCCATCAACCAGGCAAGAAACTACGAAAAACTGGGATGCAGTGGAATCCTGGCAATTCTTGAAGCCTATTTCCCGGTCTCAGAAGATGGTGTCTATAATTATTTCAAAGCCATAGCGGAATCTGTCTCGCTCCCACTGGTTCTTTACACCAACCCGATGTTCCAGAGGTCCGATCTGTCCCTCCCGGTCATTGACCGGCTCAGTCATATTGAAAACATCTCCTACATCAAGGATGCATCTTTCAATACCGGTCGTCTGCTGTCGATCCTCAACAAGACCGGAGGAAAGATCAAAGTTTTTGCAGCCTCAGCCCATATTCCCGCCTGTGTCATGATGATTGGCGGTGTCGGCTGGATGGCTGGTCCGGCCTGCCTGGTCCCCAGACAGAGTGTGGAATTGTACAATCTGTGCAAAGAAGGTGCGTGGGCGCAGGCCATGGAGCAACAACGGCTCCTCTGGCAGTTGAACCAGGTATTCGTGAAATATAACCTTGCCGCCTGCATCAAAGGCGGGCTCGAACTTCAGGGTTATCCGGTCGGCCCTCCCCTGCCACCGCAGGATTCGCTCCCCCCCGCCGGGCTTGACGAAATTCGTGCATCGCTGATTAAAACTGGCGCCCTCACCGGCTGAGGGGTAATCCAGTAGTTGAAAATTTGGCCAAATTTGAGCATAATAAGTGGTTCAGCTAATGCTTCGGTAGGTTTTATTATTAACATCAATCAGTCGTTTTTTTAGATGGATTTACAAACTATTTTCTCAGAGGCCGTTACCCTGCAAAGCCAGGGGAAACTCCATGAAGCACGCGAGAAGTATCTACTGCTGCTCGAGCAGCTCCCTGAAAATATTAATATTTTAGGAAATATCTGACTCTTGTACCGGGACCTCAAGGACTACTCCGAGGCCATAAAGTATTGCGAAAAGGTTATCGCACTTGCTCCAGAAGAGGCGGCTCCGTATCTCAACCTCGGTGCCGTCTATGAATCACAGGCCGACTATGATCGGGCAGCACACGCTTACCAGCACGCACTGAAACTTGAGCCATCCCATCCCAAAGCACTCAACAACCTGGGCAAACTTTGTCACCTCCAGGGAAAAACGGCAGAGGCTGTTACCTACCTCAAACGGGCGCTCGCGGTTGAACCGAACTATCCACTTGCATTGAATAACCTTGGCGTACTCTTAAGCGATACCGGGAAAAAACAAGACGCTTTAACATACCTTGAAAAGAGTTACCAGTTGGATCCACACAATATCAGCACCATGTATAATCTAGCCGGACTATACAACAGCCGGAACGAATCCGAAAAGGCCATTGCCATGCTTGAAAACGTGATCGAAACAGATCCGGACCATGATCCGGCCCATCACATGCTGGCAGCAATCAGGGGGATTCAGACCGAAACGGCTCCACACCAATATGTACAGGAGGTGTTTGACCGTTATGCACCCCGCTTTGATTCTCATCTGCAGGACTCCCTTGGCTATACCGCACCGTTTGGTTTGGCGAAGCTGGTAAAGGCGCACCTGCCAGAGCGCACTTTCACCTCTGCTCTGGACCTGGGTTGTGGCACCGGTCTGTCTGGTGAAGCATTCCAGGAATTCAGTTCCAGACTCACCGGGATTGATCTTTCAGCTGAAATGCTGGCCCGGGCGGGGGCCAAGAATATTTACACCGAACTCCACTGCACCGACATCCTCACATTTTTACGTGAGACCACCGAGGACTACGATCTTTTCATCTCCGCCGATGTCTTCATTTACCTTGGGGCCGTCGATTCCTTTTTTAAACTCGTAGCCCAAAAGGCCGCCTCCGGAGGTGTCGTTGCCTGCTCCATTGAGCGTGATAATTCCGTTGAGGATTTCAGCCTGAGAAGTTCGGGAAGATATGCTCATAACCCGATCTATCTGGAAGAAACCGCAGGCAAGTATGGGTTTTCGCTGCTGATCAACCAGGACCACAACCTGCGAAAAGAGGAGCGGCAATGGATCAAAGGTGATCTCTACCTGTTCCAGTTTTCTCACTAAAGCGGCCACCACAAAGTTGTTATCTCAAATAAAACCAGTAGCTTAAAAAGTTGTGCAATCAGGTTGGGCCGGCTGCGAAAATGAAGTGTCCCAATCCGCCCTCGCGCTCATTTCTAAGAATCCTTAAACTGGCACCCCTCATCTGCAAAAATAGTTATCTTATCAGTTTGATTTTATGATACTATTACACAGTAGTCCGGGATTCCGTGATAAAGTCACAACCGAAGAACGACGACATCTTAGTGCCAAATCGTCTATGAAGTTTGTCATTTTCCAAAATCTGTCGATCCGTGCCAAACTGCTTTACGGCTATCTGACCGCATTCCTTTTCGTCATCCTGATCGGCAACTTCTTTCTTTACTCGGTGGTTCGTTCGACCATTGAGCGCAACATCGAGAGCGAGCTCAATGTATCCACCAAATCAATCCTGAACATGGTACGAACAGCAGTAAACACCGCCATCAGGAGTAACCTCAGAGGACTTGGTGATGCGGGGTTGCAGGTGGTCCAGAATCACTATAACCGTCATCTCGCTGGCGAAATCACTGAAGCGGAGGCCAAGCAAGAGGCGGCCTCAGAACTGCTCGCCATGCAAATCGGTAAATCAGGCTATTTTTACGGCGTCAATTCCCTGGGAATCATGCAGTTTCATCCCGAAAATGAACTGATCGGTAAAAATCTCTCCGAACATGATTTTATCATCATCCAGAAACGCCAGCGGCACGGCTACATAGAATACAATTGGGCAAATCCAGGTGAAGATGAGCGGCGGGCCAAAGCATTGTACATGAATTATTTTGCCCCGTGGGACTGGATCATCTCGGTCTCCTCCTATCGCGATGAATTCAAGGAGCTGATTAATCTCGAAGACTTTCGGGCCCGAATCCTGGCAATCACCTTTGGTAAAACCGGCTACCCTTATGTGATGGACAGCCGCGGCAACCTGATAATCCATCCGAAGCTCGAAGGAACCAACATCTTCGACTCCCAGGACAGCTCCGGGCGCCGTTTCATCGAAGAGATCTGCGAGCGCAAGAACGGTCACATCATTTACCCCTGGCAGAACCCGGGAGAACCCACCCCCCGCGAAAAACTGGTCTATTTCAACTATATTCCTGAAATGGACTGGATTGTCGCCTCATCAAGTTATCTGGAGGAATTCTATGCTCCCCTCAAAGCGATCACCCTCTCTACCCTCTCCACCGTACTACTCATCTTCGTACTGATTATACTGATTACCTGGCGCATCTCAGCCTCTATCACCAAACCACTGCAAGTCATTATGCAGCGGTTTGCTCATGGTGCCGAGGGCAAATTTGACAGCCGACTCGATCTTGAAAATGGCGGCGAGGTCGGACAACTCGCTCGATATTACAACACCTTCATGGACCGACTGGAGGCATCCAGTAATCAATTACGTAATTCCGAGGAAAACTATCGCAAATTATTTGAAAACGCTGCCGAAGGTATTTTCCGGGCCGATGGGGATGGGCGGTTCATCAGTGTTAATCCGGCAACCGCCGAAATGCTCGGCTTCCCTGATCCTAGTGAACTTCTGGATAATGGGGCCGAGTTGGGCAGACTCCTTTTCAAAAGCAGGGTCAGCGATCGCGATGGTCTGGACATCCTCCATCGGCGCGGCAAGATCGAGGGTTTCGAGACACCCTATTACACCGAGGACGGCACCGAACGATGGTTTGCCATTAATGCCCGACTGGCTCGTGACAGTAAAGGTGATATCCAACACATTGAGGGTTTCATGTCCGATATCACCGACCGGAAACTACACGAAGAGCAACAGCAGAAAACTCAGGCGGAATTGGAACGGCGGGTGGAGGAGCGTACCGCCGAGCTATCCAACTGGGTCCAGGAACTTGAGCGTAGCAATGATGAGGGCGAGCATCTCAGAGAGATGGGCCAGATGCTGCAATCCTGCCGAACCGAAGCGGAAACCATTCCGGTAATTAAAACCTATCTCCAGCGTTTTTTTCCCGATGACCATGTTTCTCTTTTTCAAACCGACAAGTTGGACCGCGAACAGTTCAAGGTCACGGTGCAAACCGGTAACGGTCACTCCAGGAATAACCTTACACTCTATCGGGATGACTGCTGGGCACTGCGTCAGGGAAAAACACACACGGTATTTGGCCACGAACCGGACATGAGCTGTCCCCACTTCTCGCTCAAGAATAACCAAAACGAGTTCGGTTCAATCTGCATACCACTTATTGCCCAGGAAGAACTCACCGGACTGTTGAGTATCGAATGTCTGCAACCATATGACGATGGGGAGCAAGCCGCCCAGATGAACCCGCCACGACTGTCCCGGAAAAATCGCCTGGCAGTCACCATTGCAGAACATCTTGCTCTGGCACTGGCCAACCTGAGGCTGCGGGAAACACTCCACCTGCAATCGATCCAGGATCCGCTTACCGGCTTATTTAACCGACGATATTTTGATCAGTTCATCAGCCGGGAAGCCAGTCGTATGAAACGACTGGCCACCACCCACGGAATCATCATGGCCGATCTCGATATGTTTAAAATTATCAACGACTCCTTTGGACACGAAGCTGGTGATGAGGTTCTGAAAGTTTTCAGCTCTCTGCTGCTGGCTAATATCAGGGAAGGCGATGTGGCTTGCCGGTTGGGAGGAGAAGAATTTCTCTTGGTACTAATGGATGTCTCCATTGAGGACGCCACCGGCAAAGCCCAGGAATTGTGCGATGCGGTCCGAGCGCTTGATGTGATCTATGAAGGGCACCACATATCATTCACCGTCTCCATGGGGGTGGGCGGTTGGCCGATGCACGGAGAAAGTATCGAGACCGTGCTCCAGATTGCTGACACCGCCCTCTATAGTGCTAAAAAGCAGGGGCGTGATAAGGTTATCCGCGCCCCGGATCCCTCCAAAACTTAATAAGCGTCTAAGCCTCACTTCCCCGTAACCTTACCTGCGTCTCTTGCACGGCTCTATTCCAGCAATGAACTAAGCATGTAAAGGATATCACTTTCGCGTGACGGATAAGGAGACATGATATTGTCATCCCTCAGTTTGCCAATCGGAATCCGGTCAATCATTGCCTGCTTACAGGTATTAACTAAGCCACTGGTATTGTCGCCAAGAAAATGAGCGCCCAGTATACAATCATCACTACCGACCAGGATTTTGTAGGCACCATGTTTCATTCCGATTCGCCGGTAGGTTGGCCAGCTCAGCTTTGTATCAGCACTTTTCCAGTATTTAATACCCTCATCCTGAAGCTGGGCCTCGGTTTTTCCGACCATCCCCAGCTGGGGGTAACTGAACAACACCGAAGGCACAGGCTGATAATCGATACCGTTCACATCCTCGCCATTCTCCGCAGCCAGAATGGCTGCCACCGCAACCTTCGCCTCATAGTCTGCAACCCGTGCCAGCTTGATGGTCGAGGCACAATCACCAACTGCAAATATCCGCTCATTTGATGACTTCATGGTTGTATCAACTTCGATTCCTGCCCGATTATAATTCACCCCGACAGACTCCAGTTCCAAGGAGTCAATGTCCGGAATTCGCCCGGCACCATTCACCACCAGATCCGTTTCAATGGACTCACCTGAAGCCAGGGTTACCCGGTACCCACTCCCTTCTTTCGCAACTGCTGCAACCGTCACCTTGCGCTGGACACGAATACCATCATCTTCACTCGCTTCAACCAGCTGTGCAACCATGTCCTCATCAAACGGGACAAGCGGCCGTGGTCCAGCCTCAAGAATATGAACTGCGCCCGGTTTACTACCCAGCCGTGCCGCAAAATGGGCAAATTCGAAAGACACGAAACCACCGCCGACAAAAACTATCCGTTCAGGTAGACGATTAAGTTCAAGAAAATCATCACTGGTAATGATATGTTCATTCCCTTCAATGGGCAGGCGCACCGGCTTAGCTCCCGATGCAACCACATAGTAACGAGCCGAAACCGACGTGCCCCCTGCAGCGATTGTCATATCATTATTAAAGCGGGCTTCTCCTTCGATATACTCAACCCCCATGCCCCGTAAATTATTGACGGTACCGGTTGGTATTTTTTCCGTAAAACGATTTTTCTCTTGCAGAACCTGATGCCAGTCCACAACCGGTTCACTCACCACTCCCTTGCCAAGCAGGTGCCGGCTCCTAGCCACGATCTCCATCGCCTCATAAAACCACTTCTTCGCCTGACAACCGCGCAAGGCACACACCCCGCCAGGTGTTTCACTTGACTCCACCAAGGCAACCCGCAAACCCTCGGCAACCAGTTCACCGGCCGCAGTCTGGCCGGCTGTTCCCGAACCGATAATAGCCACATCATATTCTGCCATCGTATTCCTCCCGTTTAACCATATCCAACTGATACATTAACC
This sequence comes from Desulfobulbaceae bacterium, assembly GCA_004796425.1. Classification (GTDB taxonomy): domain Bacteria; phylum Desulfobacterota; class Desulfobulbia; order Desulfobulbales; family Desulfocapsaceae; genus MADRE3. Next base: position 22,278 of record QZLB01000262.1, read on the forward strand.
AGTTTTATACATTCCCTCACTGCAATTCCTACTGATCAGAATCTGCGTGCAACCCGCAATACAACAGAAAACAACCTAAGTATTGTTTAAGCACCCGCAAGCATAGAATCGGGAAAATGACCTCACCATCACCTGCAGTCAAATACCAAACACCTCAGCAAAATCTGCTGTCAATTTCATGCAAACAACATAAGAAGCACACTTAAAATTTGATTCTAAGCCAAATACCCACAATAACTGTCTACTCGGTAATTAACGACACAAACAACATCCTGAAAACAATAAAAAAAGAGAAAATATCTACTTATCTGTAAATATAAGTCATTACGTATATCACGGTTCATTTCGCATATTATGACAAAGACTCTGATCTTTTTTGCCCCAAAACCCTCGTTTTTCTCACTGGATATATCTAGATCTGCAAGATATACGTCAGTGCGTATATCAAGATATTTTGTAGATATATGACCATTTCCCAATAAACTGAATAAACAACTTGCAGTATAAAAACCACAAGCTAGTATAAGGTAACATCCTGACATTTATCTCAGTTTTGCCTGATCGCAGGAAAGTTTCGGTCAAAGTACCATCATACAATCGTTGAAGTAGAAAAAGGAGAACCGACAATTTTTGTCATTTTTCTCCCCATAACGCGAAATGCGTATATTAAATAGTTAGAATAATGAGATACTCTATTTACAACTTCGAAACCAAGAAGAGAATTGGAACGATCAACGAGGATTCAATACGTTTCTTGGTTAAAAATCGAAATAGTTATAAAGGAATAAAACAAGCTTTCC
>QZLB01000281.1 GCA_004796425.1 Desulfobulbaceae bacterium
CCGAACGAGGACACCGGGTTGCCGTCTTGGCCATTGATCCGTCAAGCGCCAGAAGCGGAGGTTCGATTCTCGGTGATAAAACCAGAATGTTGAAACTCTCGATCAATAAAAACGCCTTCATCCGGCCGTCACCGTCCGGAGGCACCTTGGGTGGCGTCGCCAGAAAGACCAGAGAAACCATGCTGGCTTGTGAGGCCGCAGGATTTGATGTGATCATTATTGAAACAGTCGGGGTCGGTCAGTCCGAAACTGCAGTTTCATCAATGGTCGACTTTTTCCTGGTACTGATGATTGCCGGCGCCGGGGACGAACTGCAGGGAATAAAAAAAGGTATCTTGGAAATTGCTGATGCCATCATCATCAATAAGGCGGATGGAGAAAACAAGAACAGGGCCGAGCAAGCTCGACGTGAATATGAAACCGCGGTTCACTTACTTACTCCGGCAAGTAAAAACTGGACACCACCGGTCATGACCTGCAGCGCTTTGAAAGAAGATGGCTTGAGCGAGGTCTGGGAAATGATCTCAGACCATCGCGATATTGGGTTGAAAAGTGGTGAACACAATCAGCGCCGAAAACAACAAGCACTGGATTGGATGCACTTTTTACTCACTGACGGCTTAAAACATTGGTTTTATGATCATCCCCGAATCAAGAACGATCTCCCTGATCTGGTCCAGCAGATTGAACTCCGCAAAACTTCACCAACAGCAGCGGCCTCTCAGCTTTTGAAAATTCTCAAAGATATTTGAAATTCGTCAGGCAGGGATGGTGTAATCCAGCGGTCCCCCCCCTTCCCTACTTGAACCACTAATCGAACCTCAGTTCTAAAGGTGAACGCAGATGAGGCACACTCACGCTACCCGAAGGAACTAGGCGTTACTGGCAGCATGAACCGGGTAGCCTTTTTCAGCAGCCGCTGAGCTCGTCAGTGATTCTTTATCTTCTTTGATGAAAAAGTTCACCACTTCTTGAGAGCGGGTTTTCAAACACGCTTTTTCAAGCTGTGCAATTTTCGAAAAATCAAGTGAACCGGTTTCTTCCAGGGTTTTCTGAATCTGTGCGAGTAAACTATTTTGCATGGTCAATCTCCTATGTTGATATTAACGATTTTATATTATCGATAATATATGATCACACACCCTTCTTGTCAACCATGTTTGTAGATGATCGTGAAAAATCCTGCCGATGTTTCTTTTACCACTGATCTGAGAGATTGAACCAGGTCGAGTAATATGCTTGCAATCAGTCAGGATTTAGTCAATAGTCATGGTTTGATATCAATCACGATAGCTAGAGAACCGTTCACGATGCGAACAGAGACCACCGTAAACCAATCCTTTTTCACCAGCCCCGTGCTGAGGATGTTCATTCTCAGCCTGATGGTCATCGCCTTCATGTTCGGTTTTGCCGACCAGGTGTGGGAAAAAAACTTTGAACGGCTTCATGTGTTTTTCTTCAATCTGTGTGCCGGTGGCTTTACTATTATCTACCATACCGAAAACGAAGAACGTCCGTCTCTGCTCGCCTATCTTTTTCTATTACTCAGTATGGTATATGCGGCTACCGCCTTTCTCGAACAGTATGTCGTGGCGGCTATCATTTCTTTCACCCTTGGGATCATTGTTGAAATCGTCCGCATCAAACACTTCTCCTTTATCCCCCGAGACCTTATTCCGCTAAAAATATCGGTGGTAGACAAATTCCATCACGCCTCTGTTCTCTGCCTCTCCCTGGGCCTTTTTATCGCCACCTTTGTATTACTCAACACAACAGCGTTGCACTGGATAGAAAACAAAAATCTAACCTTGAACGTTTTTTTCCTCGGCTATTCATTTCCGGTTTCACTGATCACCATGTCGGTGATGTTTTCCTTTATTCGAAGAGATATCGGCCCCAATCTCCGACTCTTGAAACAGCTCTTTTTCTGGACCATCAACCTGGGTGTGATCACCTTTTTCCTGGTCATACTCTACGAAATGGAGACGGCCAAATTCATTATTGGTAATATTTTATTTCTCGCCGTCATCATGATGTTCCTCTTTTTTCTATTTCTGGGGATCAAAGTTCAACAGAAATACTTTCTCCTCTCCGGCATGATTTTTCTGGTGTTTACCGGTATCACCGGGGTTGGTTATATCCTCCTGGCAGACTATCCAGGTTATTATGAGCAATACTCGAGACTGCTGCTCTCCTGCCACGCCTACCTGTCACTCTATGGGTGGGGGTTAAGTGGACTACTGATTTTGATTCGCTGGAATGATTTTCCATTAAAGCTCAATTCCATGAAAATCATCGGCTTTCAATGGTTCGTTGTCGCAATCAGTGCACCGTTGGGAGAAACAAATATGATGCTGGCCATCATTTCCTCAATCGCCTTCTGTCTGTTTCTTCACTTTTTCTTTGAGGAAGCCGGGAGCAGACCACTACCGGAAAAATCATAAAATACAGGGCTGGATTACTCAGGCGAGTAATACCTGCTGCCCCCGATATTGCACAATCTGCTCTGCTGCAAGGGTGTCGATCAACCGCTGTACCCGCTCGGCAGGTTCTGTGAGTTGGGCGACCAGTTCTGTGACACTCAGCGAATCATGCTCCAAGAGTAACTCGAGTATTCTGCCCCGCACCTGCCGATCCGAACCTTCAAATTTTGACTGCTTGACATAGTGACGGCTTTTTCGGTTCAGATTGCCAACGCTCTTTTTCAACATGACCCCATAATCCATCAAAGCGTAATACCACTCCCGCGGCCTTTCATGATCCACCGTTGCACTGACAAAAGAGAGTAGTTCCCGATCTGAAACATTTTCCTGATCACCAAAGAAATGATACAGGTACACCGTTCGTATATTGGTTTCCACAAAGGACAGGGCCATGTCAAAGGCAAAAACACAGATCGAGGCGGCCGTCGCCGGCCCGATACCGGGCAAACGCTCTAAAATTTCGGGATCTGCGGGCAACTCACCATCAAACTGCTCCACAATAATCGCGGCACTGTCATGCAGAAAACGGGCTCTTCGATTGTACCCCAAACCTTTCCAATGCCTGAGGACTTCCGAGAAAGGACTTTGGGCCAGAGTAGCAAAATCTGGAAACACCGAGAGAAACAAGGCAAATTTGTCGATCACTCGAGTGGTCTGGGTCTGCTGGAGCATCACCTCTGAAATAAAGACCCTGTATGGGGAAATAACATCACGCCAGGCGAATGGCCGGCGATGTTTCATGTAATAGCGGTAAATCTTGTTCTGAAACGCTGTAATTTCCTGAGGTGAGAGTTTCACCACTTCATTGGGGCGGGTTCTTTTCTTCAGCTCTTGTTCCTTCTTCAAAACAAACAGTAATTTAATGGAGAATACGTTTTCGTGCGCGGCGGTTTATCAGCCAATGCAAAAGAGTGATAGCCAAGAGATAGATGACGCCGGCGGCCACCGAGCCAACCAGCACACTTCCGATGACCAGTGGAATAATAATATCTTTGCCAAGTCCCATAATTACCAGAAACTGGTCCAGCATCGTCCACACCTCCATTTTCATGAACGTGGAGGTGATATCCAGAAACGTCCGATATACTTCGCCGACCGAAGGACCCGAAAAAAACAGGCTGCCGACCCAATAGTTGAAGGTGTAGATCGGGGCAAAGGTTGCTACGTTGGTGATCCAGATCGTTACAAACGCTGCCGGCCGATTGAGGTTAAAAAGCGTCGCCAGGAAAATAACGATGAAGAACTGCACCCCAATGGTCGGGGTAAACGCAATGAAGGTACCCAGGGCAAAACCACCGGCGATTGCCCGCGGTGACTTTCTCAGTCGGACCAACCATTTAAAAAGCGG
>QZLB01000050.1 GCA_004796425.1 Desulfobulbaceae bacterium
ATTGCTCGGGATTTTCCTGAACTTCCTGATCGGCTGCCAGCAGATGACTGTATTGATCAGCAAGTTCGGCCGCATCACCTCTTCCTGCTGCTCTCAAGAAGAGTGCCATTTCATCGTCATAGGGGAAAAGTGAGGTGGTCGCACCCAGCTCAGCACCCATATTACAGATCGTTCCCTTACCGGTACAGGAAATGTTGGCCGTTCCATCACCAATATATTCAAATACCCGATTAGTACCGCCAGCAGTAGTGAGAATACCGAGCAACATTAAAATGACATCCTTGGGAGCACTCCAGCCCTTCAGGCTACCGGTCAGTTTTACCCCGACAATTTCAGGATGCAGCACCTCCCATGGCATACCCACCATAACATCCACCGCATCGGCTCCACCGACTCCAGAGGCGAAGCTGCCCAGGCCACCCGCATTGGGAGTATGGGAATCGGTACCGAGCATCATTAAACCGGGGAAGGCGTATCGTTCCAGTACAACCTGATGAATGATGCCGGCACCGGGAAGCCAGCAGCCAAAGCCATATCGTTTGGATGCAGAGGTAAGAAAATCATACACCTCACCATTTTCAGTTCGGGCCGTATCGAGATCCGGTTCGGCACCGGTATGTGCACGTATCAGGTGATCGCAGTGAACCGTGACTGGAACTTCAGCCTCGTTTTTATCGGCCAGCATGAACTGCAGAATTGCCATTTGAGCAGTGGCATCCTGGAGTGCGACGCGATCGGGCCTGGTTTTGATATAGGAGGTTCCCGCTTCAAGCTCAGCATTTTCCGGGTCTGCCAGATGGGAGTAGAGAATCTTTTCTGCGTAGGACAGCGGACGTTGAAGCCGCTCTCTGACAACCTCAAGGTTGCGTTCCATGCGCTGGTATACTGCTTTTATGAATGTGGTGGTTGAGTCGACGCTGGTAGCCATGAATACTCCTGGGTTAAGTCAGGGAGTCCGCCTCCCTTATCGTTATGAATGAAAAGTTATATGCAACAGGACAGTCGGGAATGTACCGGGAACCGGTATCCCGTGTATCCGGTTACTGAACACTAATAATTGACACAACCCTGTCAAGGTGTTCGACTGTGCTGCATCGGAACCGTCGAAAATACAGAAAAACAGAAAGTTTTGTCAATAGTGTTTTGGCCGGAGAGGAGCGATGCTATGCTTTTTTCATACTGAGGCTGATCCTTTTTCGTTCCTTGTCCACACTTAATACTCGAACCATTACCTGTTGCCTGACCCTGACCACCTCGGCGGGGTCTTTGATGAATCGATCCGACAGTTCGCTGATATGGATCAGTCCATCCTGGTGTACACCAATATCAGCAAAGGCACCAAACTTGGTAACGTTGGTGATTATTGCCGGGATGACCATATCAGGGTGAAGATCTTCTATCGAATTGATCGCTTCAGCAAAGGTAAAGGTTTCAAATTGTGCCCGGGGATCTCGACCGGGCTTCTCCAACTCGGTCATGATATCCAACAATGTCGGCAGGCCGACTTCATCCGTGATGTAGGAAGACACCTCAATCTTATCCCTTAGATTTGCGGAACTCATCAGCTCTTTGAGGCTGAGCTTGTAGTCGGCAGCCATCTGTTCGACCAGCCGATAACGTTCCGGATGGACACCACTGGCGTCAAGGGGGTAGGTGGAGTTGCTGATTCGGAGAAAACCGGCAGCCTGTTCAAACGCTGCCGCTCCAAGTCGGGGAACCTTATGCAATTCTTTTCTGGTGGTAAAAGGACCGTGACTCTCTCGGTAGGCGATAATATTTTTGGCGAGCATCGGGCCAAGGCCAGAGACGTGGGTCAGCAATTCAGCACTCGCGCTATTGAGTTCCACCCCAACGCGGTTTACGCAGAGAGAAACCACTTCATCCAGTGCTGTCTTGAGTGCTTTTTGATTGACGTCATGCTGGTACTGACCCACCCCGATCGATTTGGGATCAATTTTTACCAGCTCTGCCAGTGGATCCTGCAATCGTCTGCCAATCGACACGCTTCCCCGTACCGTCAGATCATGGTCTGGAAACTCAGCCCGGCCAATCTCTGAGGCGGAGTATATCGAAGCACCATCTTCATTTACCAGGGTGATCAGAATTTCCTCGGGCAGATCGCATGCCCGAACAAATTGCTCCGTTTCACGGGAGGCTGTTCCATTGCCGATAGCGATTGCCTCGATCTGGTGATTTTTTACCAATCGATGCAGTGTTTGTTGCGCCTGTTCCTGCTGTTTTGGGCCATGGGTAGGATAGATAGTCGTTGATTCCAGCAGCGCACCCTGGGCATCGAGGCACACCAGTTTTGCCCCGGTGCGAAACCCGGGATCAAGAGCGAGTACTCGTTTCTGACCCAGCGGGGGTGCGAGCAGCAGTTCTCTGAGATTATTGGAGAATACCTCAATGGCCTCAAGATCGGCCTGTTCTTTGAGTTCTTTACGGAATTCTGTCTCAAGCGCCGGTGCGATTAATCGTTTATAGCCATCTTCTATTGCCTGTTCGATCTGGGCTCGCGCAGGGGATTGCTTCAGATGAATACGGTAGAGAATCTCAAGCGCCCGTTTGTCATCAGGGCGAATTGAAACAGAGAGTAATTTTTCAGACTCTCCGCGAAAAAGCGCAAGCAGACGGTGACCAGGAACTCTCGAGACAGGTTCGCTCCAAGCAAAATAATCATTATATTTTTGCGCATTGTGCTGGTTTTTTTTGACCACCCGTGAATTGATGACGCCTTTCTTGCGAAAAAGTGTGCGGAGCTGCTCCCTGGAATATTGGTGCTCGCTGATCTGTTCGGCAATAATATCGAGGGCACCAGCGAGCGCTTCCTCTTTGCTGATTTGTTGGTCCAGCGAACGAAGGTGGACTGATAAATCCAGCGCGTTTGGTTGCTGTCTGAACAGTAGCATGGCAAGGGGTTCCAACCCTTTTTCACGTGCTTGCATCGCCCGGGTTCGTCTTTTCGGACGATAGGGTAAATAGATGTCCTCAAGTACAGTTAGATTCTCGGTCTGTTCTATTTTCGCCAAAAGTTGGTCAGTTAATTGCTGACTCTTCTCCAGGCTGTCGATGATGGTCGCTTTTCGTTTAGCCAACTCATGAAGCCTAGTGATCTCCTTTTGAATGGAGGATAGGCTGACCTCATCCAGGGAGCCGGTCATTTCTTTTCGATAGCGGGCAATAAAGGGAATGGTTGCGCCCTGTTCAAAGAGCAACGCACTATTCTTTACCTGCTCTGGCTTCATTCCACCTTCCCGGGCGATTCTCTGGCACTGACTATTGGTAAGACTCATCTTGATTAATGAATTGTTTTAGGATTAAGATACCTTAGAAGGAAAAATCATGTTATGTAAAATGATCTTACTCAGCACGTTCTCGATATTCAAGCTTTCTTGGCCTTACAGGTTCCTGACAGAGGTGCGTCCCCAGCTATTTGAAACTGTCAGCAAAATGCTCGTACACCAGGGATCACATGGATAACACGATAGAGACACCAATTGTCAAACGTACCCTTTTCTCCTGGGTCCGGACCAGCAGTTTACCGCTGCAATTGCTTCTGTTGGGAATCATTGTGGTACTGGTATTTCTGAGGGTCCTGCCGCTGGAGATGCAGAAGCGGATCATCAACGATGTGCTTGCCCAGAAAAATATCAATCTGCTTATCTACTATTGTTTAATTTACCTCTCAGCAGTACTGGGCGCAAGCTTGTTGAAATTTCTGATCAACTGGCTCCAGACCCTGATCGGTCAAAAAGCAATGACCGATATGAGGCGTCAGCTTTACAGTCATATTCTGAGGTTGCCACTTTCAGTTTTTCGCACGGTACAGACCGGTAGTGTCAGCGCTTCGTTAATCACTGAGCTGGCACCATCGGCTAGTTTCGTGGGCATGGCTGTTGCCGTACCGGTTATGAATGTCCTGACCCTGCTGGCTTTTGCCGCTTATCTTTTCTGGCTGAACCCATTGCTGGCGGTGATTACGCTCTCCATCTATCCAATTGCACTTTTTGTCATACCGTTGGTACAAAAAGGTGTGAACCGGGCGAACAAAGAACGGGTTGATGGTACCAGAAGAGTTGCCGACCAGATTACCGAGTCGGTTAGTGGGGTGAATGAGGTACACGCCCATGGCTCTTTCTTGACCGAGGAACGAAAATATAACCGGTTGGTTGATCATCTATTCCGGGTCAGGGTGCGTTGGACGCTTTACCGGTATGGGGTAAAGGTACTTAATAATCTTTTTGTCAGCCTTGGTCCGGTCATTGTTTTTATTCTTGGCGGCTACCTGATGATTATCGGGGAAATTGAGTTGGGCGCCATTGTAGCTTTTCTTTCAGCCCAGGAAAAGCTATTTGATCCCTGGAAGGAGCTGATAGATTTTTATCAGGTGTACCAGGACGCCTCAATTCGCTACAAGAAATCGATGCAGATGTTTGATTATGAGCCTGAATTTGAGCTCACCGGGAAGTTTGCTCAAGCAGACCCGTTCAGCGGGGCTATTGCCGTAAAGGATCTGGAGTTCTCTCCTTCGGAAAACGTTATCCTGCTCGACAAGGTCAGTTTGGAAATCGAAGCGGGAGAGCATCTGGCGCTGGTCGGTTTTTCAGGGTCCGGCAAATCAACCCTGGCCAAATGTATAGGACAGCTCTACCCCTATACTGGCGGAGAAGTGTTGATTGATGAGGCACCGGTTGCCGTTCTCCCCAAGGAACAGATCGTCAAAACGGTTGGTTTCATTTCACAATCGCCTTTTATTTATACCGGCACGATAAACGATAACCTGCTTTACACCTGGCGGGCGCTGGGGGATTATCTTGGCCCCGATGAGCAAACACCCGAACCTGATCTGGATGATAAGATTGAAGTCCTGCAGCAAACCGGACTTTTCGTTGATGTCCTTCGTTTTGGTCTGAACAGTGTACTACCAGAGGGCCAGCGGGATGGTTTTGCACAGAAAATTCTTAATCTTAGAAAAAGTTTTCAGCAGAATTTCAGTAATGAGCTCTCTGAATATGTCGAATTTTACCACGAGGATCGCTACCTGTATCACTCTCCAATTGGTGAAAACCTCGTATTTGGATCCCCCCTGAAATCGGAATTCGATTATCACAATCTTTATAAAAATCCTGGCTTCCTGGGATTCCTGGAGCGTTCTGGCCTGCGCTTTCCTCTGGTTGAAACAGGCGCTGAGATTATTAGACAAACCGTTGATATCTTGGGTGATGTGCCAGATGATGAGCTCTTCTTTACCAACACACCAATTCGATCTTTCGAGTATGAGGAGTGCAAACGAATCGGTTCAAGTCTCGAGCAATCGTCGGCTATTGAGTTGCCTGAAGGTGATATTGGCAGACTGATTGAAATTAGCCTGAGGTTTGTCCCGGCCGTGCATAAAATCATGGCGCTTCAACCGCTACTGGAGCAGATGATCCTCAGTGGTCGGAGCACATTTAAGAAATGGTGCCAGGATCACAATCCGGACGGGGTCACCTTTTATGATTCCCAGAAATATATTTCTTCTCAGTCCGTGCTCAATAATATCTTCTTCGGCAATCTGGCGATGAACTCGCAGGCCATAGAAGAGCGGGTCAATCAGTGTATCGTATTTCTCTTGATAGAAGAGGATTTGCTCGAGAGTGTCGCCCGTATTGGTATGGATTTTCATGTCGGAAATAATGGGGATAGACTCTCTGGTGGGCAGCAGCAAAAACTGGCTATTGCCCGGGTGTTTCTGAAAAAGCCAACAATCCTGATTATGGATGAGGCCACCTCAGCCCTGGATAACAAGTCGCAGGCGCGGATTCAGGGGGTGGTTGAAAAATGGCGCGGTCAACGTACTGTTATATCGGTCATCCATCGTCTGGATCTGCTGAGTTCTTTTGATAAAGTTGCGGTTATGAAGGCAGGGAAAATAGTTGAGTGGGGCACTCCCGCTGAACTGAAAAAGCAAAAAGGACTTCTATACGAGTTGATCCATGGAAAAAAACATTAGTCAGGAACCTCAAAAGCAATCTGATTTTAAACAGGACTTTGATGTACTGCGGCGAACCTACCTGCTCTCTAACCTGTCCACCGATTGTTTAAAGCTGTTTGCCATGCTCAGTAAACGGGTCGTCATGGTGGATGATGAGACATTGACTGATCAGGGAGAGGTGCTCGATAAAGCCTTTTATCTGATATCTGGTTTGCTTGAAGTCCTTTACCAGGGTGAAAACAGCTCCCCTGAGGTGATCGGTGTATTTGAGCCCGGAACATTTGGTGGTGGCGCGTCACTACTGGCTCGCATGCAGTCCAATTTCAGTTTACGAGCTCAGGGCTCTTGTCAACTGATCACGATTGGTCGACTGGAGTTTGAGAAAATTGAACGTAAATTCCCCGAAATCAGACAGCAGATGGTTGCCAACCTGGTTCAGGAACTGGTTCGAAAAGATCGAGAAATGATGGTAAATGATAACGAGTCGGTTGATTTTGCCTCTTTGCCGGTCTCACTGATCTGAGTTCATAAAATATAAATCAGTATGGTGTAATCACAACGGTAGCACACGATGAGAGAAATTCTGAAGATACCAATCAAGCCCGAAGGACTGGATGAAATTCACCAGCATCTTGAGCGCATATTGGATCCGGTCGAAGTGCCTCCGAAAATCAATTTTAAACTCAACCTGATGATTGAAGAGTTGTTTGTTAATCAAGTCGAACATGGAAGCGTTGAAGATGACTCATACATGACCATTGCAATCGAGGTGGGCGACTCAACGATCGAGATCCGAATGGAAGATTCAGGACCTCGCTTCAATCCGCTTGATGAACCGGCCGTAGATACGGAACTCCCTTTGGAAAAGCGCTGCCAGGGGGGGTTGGGGATTCATTTTGTCAAGCATTATGCCGACACGGTAAGTTACCAACGAAAAAATGGCAAAAACATTGTCGAGATAACGAAAAAATTCAGATAGCAAATGGGTGATTCATGGAGATTTCCTCATATGACAAAGCAGGACAGAAGGTTGTCGCGATAACTGGTCGCATTGATGCCGTTACCGCAACAGAGCTGAGCAGTTGGGTGGAAAGTGAGGTAACACCACCAACCGCCAATATTATTATGGATTGTACAGGTGTTGATTATGTGTCCAGTGCCGGGTTACGGGTAATCCTCCAACTGACCAAACTGGCGAAACAGCACGAGTATATTTTTTCCTTGTGCAATCCTCAAGACAATCTGAAGGAAGTTCTTGATATAAGCGGTTTTTCATCGCTTTTCCCGGTGCATGGCTCGCTGGAGGATGCCCTGAACAACGATGATTAGGAGTCGGTTGTCATCGCTTGCATTTCGCCTTTCAAACAGAGCATGGTGATATCGTCAAACGGTGGGGTATCACCCATAAATGTTTGCAGTTGATGATCCAGATCTTCGATGATCTGAGCTGCACGCTTATTCCGAGTGTGCGTCATGTTTTCCAGAAATGCTTTGCCAAAATTCGCTCCACTGCTGTTGAGCGTATCAGTGATGCCGTCAGTATAACCAAAGAAGAGATCCGATTTGTTGAATTGGATTGATTCTGGTCGAAATTCCATTCCGGCCATCAAGCCGATCGCCGGCCCGGTTGGATTAAGATCCTGTCGGGCACCGTCAGGGTTGAAAATTGCTGGCGGTTCGTGACCGCAGTTGACATAGTGCAGCCGGTTGTCAGAACTATCCAGGATGGCCAGAAAGATGGTGGCGAACATATTTGTTTCAGCGTGGTTCAGGGCAATATAGTCACTGGATTGACGGGCAGTATCAGCCAGAATTTCAGGTGGGTTTGCCGCTTGCTGCTGAAATATGGCAGATCTGACCAGACTTCTGATCAGGGCCATAAAAAGAGCTGCACCGACTCCTTTGTCGCAGACATCGGCAATGATCAAGACGAGTCGGTTTTGTGGCAATATGAAGGCATCATAAAAATCCCCCGCTACCTGGCGGGCCGGCTTAAAATGAGCAGCAAGGTCCCAACCGGGGATTTGAGGAATGGTGGCGGGAAAGAAATCGCTTTGGATCTGCCTGCCAATTTCCAGTTCCTTTTCAAACAGATTTCGTTTCAGCTCCGAAGCGGCCAATTCCCGAGCCTGCTCTCGGGCTCGAATCACCTGGCAGCTGATAAAACTAATCACTGCAGCAAAGAGTGGGGTGATAAGGGCGAGTTGTAAGGACCAGAAAAGCGCTAAGGATATAACAAGCGCCAGATAACTCAAAAGGGCAAGCAGAGAGTAGGCGGTAGATCGGGCAATTGAGTGTTGCAGGGAAAATAGCAGCATCAAGAGAGGGAGCAGGCACAACGCAACTGGTCGACTGATTGGAACATAATCCCTGATGAATGATCCAGTAAGAATGGTGTTGATTGCATTCCCATAAAGACCGCTGAGTGGATACGCTTGGTCGAGAGGTATTGAGCCGGTGTCTGATGAACCGGTCGAAACATCGGAGACGATGGCGATTGCACCCTTGAGTTCTTCCTGCCAGATCGCTAGCAGATCGGAGTCCTCCGATGCGAAATAGATATCACTAAAACCATAATGGGTCATACTCCCCCAGGGGCCCAGAAAATTTATGATCATATTTGCATGGTGATCTACCGGGATGACGATTTTCTGAGGTCTATTGGAACCGGGGAATTGAGCCTGATCGAGGATTACTGACCTACCAGGGTTTACCTCTACGTTTTGGGGAGCAACACCAAGAAAGTCGCAGACCACGCGTAAAGACAGACTGGGGTAAAGTTTATCTTGATGGCGTATGAAAAGTGGAAGGCGCCGAAAGATACCGTCATGATCAGGCGAAACATTTATTGAGCCAAGACCCTTGGCAGCCTCCATCAATGCAGCCAGGGGGAGAATCATGGTGAAACCCTCGGGAATCGTATGATGCTTGGGTTCTGCAGGGATGGTCCAGTCACTATGCCCGAGATCGTGGCTCTGGCTGAGTGATTCTTGATTCAGACCAGTCTTAATTCTCATATCAAACGCCATACCTAAAAAGGAGTTACTCCCCGATAGCGCATCTGCCAGTCTTCGGTCGTGTACTGGTGCAGAAGGGGCGGTAAAAATGAAATCGTAGAGTTGGCTTGCAACGGTCATAGAGAAGAGGTTTTCAGCAAGCTGACCATAATGGGAACGATTCAGAAATGGAGTGCCCAAGGCTGCGATGCTGCTGTCATCGAGGTCGATATGGACAATAGCGGGATGATAGGGCTGGATAAGATGCGTTACCTGCCCCCGCATCCTGAGCAGGCTGTCGTGAATTCTCAAATTCCAGCGATTAAACTCGTCAATACGCAATGAGAGCAGATAGATGGCCGCGACAATCACCAGAAGGGTGATAAGCCGTTTGGCTATGGGATCATTCTTTATGTTCAATGGAGTACGTTTTGATGTAAAAATCTTGCCCATTGATTTCAGTGGACAGCAGGCTGATATCGCTGGTGATCAGCTGTGTGGAATCGACATCCCTGAATCCACCACCGATCTGGATCGGCCGTTCTGCCGTCTTGGCAAGCCGGAGTTGCTCTTTTTTCAAGTCTCTCAGATGAGTCGTAACCTGGTTCATATGGGTGATTTTGTCGGCAGCTGTTCCCTGCTTAAAATTCATTATCAGCGATTCAAAATCCATGCGTCTGGTGGTTGAGACGAGCAGGTGGAATTTCTCAATACCGGTTTGGTTGTCCAGGGTAAACCATTGGTTGCCGTCTGGGAGATAGATTCGTTTGCCAGGGGCGAGTGGGTCTTTAAATAAGCTAAAATCACCAGGGAAAAGCAGGCTCAGGTCCTCTCCATCACGTTCGTACAGCAGGTAAATATAACAGGGGCGGATTGGCTCCACCATCATCTTCATCTGGTCTCCGGTGTGGAGCACACTTCTCGGGCGAACCGATATGAGTTTTTTTCCTGACGTTGGGCCGGATAGTGCGCCAAACGCCCATTTAAAGGAAAGCGCTGAGGAGCCATCAGCTGAAAACGTGGGCGCGGCTGCTGATACGACCCAAAAGGCAGCAATTAGAACACTGAGCAATGGGCGATTGAGTGACTTTGTAGCCATTTTTTCCCCTTTCCGTGCGTGGTCAGGCAGCATTTACTCTGCCGATTTTCCCAAATAAATTTCGCCGGTGATTTCACCCTTGCGGACCGGGGTTTGTTCCTGCCCGGTTGCACGCTGGACGGCTGATGAAACATGGCTGTAAGCTTCATCTACGGTTACATAGCCATCACCATCACTATCCGCCGCACCTTTCAGTCCCTCAATCAGGTGATAGGTAAATACTCCATGGCCTAGTTCTGGATCCTCTTTGGCAACCTGATTCGCACCAGATGCGGCAATGATTACCCGACCGCTTCCAGAGGAGAGCCGATCGAGAAAGTTATCAGAAATTGTTGCCCTCCGGGGACTGAATATGGTCCTGCCGCCAATGGCGCCGGAATAGCAGGCATCGGCAATAAATATCAGACGGTCACTTTTTATTCGGTTAAAAATAGCGTTGAGGTCAGTCATGGAAAGAGCGGTGCCAAACAGTTCATCGGGGTCGGCATCGTGAGGCAGTAAATATTTCTCAAGTCCGTCACCATCGAGGTTCATATCATCTGATTCAACACTGCCATGTCCTGCATAAAAGATAATGACGGTATCCTCTTTGGCTGCCATTTTTCTCAGTTTTCCCCCCATCACCGAGCGCATACTGCTGAGTGTGACCGCGTCATCGGTTAATTGAATCACCTGATCTGCCGGCACTTTGAGGTGATCGGTCAGGAATGCGGTAAAAGCCTGAGCATCTCCGACAGCATAGCGAAGGGGAGGTACTTTCTGGTAGTTGTTAATGCCGATGACCACCGCATAAATATTACCGTATGATTTTTCCCTGGTGAACTCGATCTCTTTTTCAGATACTACACCTTCTGATGTTCGGGCGATCAGAGTTATTTTGTTCGAACCGATCTGGACCGGAATGTTTTTGGTGATCTGGATGTCCTGAACCGTTTCCTGGGGCTCAACGCTCAGCCCTCTTCCCTGGCCATCCAGGGCTCTGACACCATTAATATAAACTTCTACAGATTCTATGTTGCTGGTGGAAACCACCACGGTATCGAGATAGATTGTTGCTTTGTCTGTGACGTAACGGTTATCAGGGCTTCTGACAAAGATCGCAGGTTTCGCTCCTGAGGTTGTGGACGACTGGCTTACCGATTTATTCTCACGTGCCGTTTGCGGGTTCGTTTCAATCGCAACAGCCTCGGGAGAATCGGCAGCAATTGTGGTGGGAGCGGGAGCATCGTTGAGCTCATTTCTGGCAAGCAATACTTTAATCAGGCGTGGCTCTGCTTTGACCACCTGTTTGTTAAAAATGACCGTGAATTTCAGGAAGGTGTCTTTATTACGCTTCTTTTTTGCTAGCATGAATTTATCTTCGGTGCTGACATCGATCAGTCCGACAAACATGTTTTGATAGGTGCCATCGCGGGCAAAAACGGCAACAAAATCAGCATCGACCGCTCTCCCAAAATTGCGGGCCAGCTGAAACCTGTCTGGTGAAAGTTTTTGGTAATCAGTAAAATCTCCTGCCGGGTAATTAAATAAGGCAGCGAATTCGCTCTTCTGGTATTTCTGGCGAACTTCTTCTTCCGGGATGATATAAAAGCGATCGGTGACGGAGGGGATCATCGATTCCAGTAGATATTTCTTCAGTTCAAGGTTTGAAATACGGTAAGAGAACTCGGAGTGATCAAGTGGTCCCAATACCAGCAGCCGAACCTTGGCATTGGTTTGCAGGTTGGCCAGGGTCTTCTGGGTATCCGGCTGGCACCCCGTTCCAAGAAACAGGAACACAGTAAACAGTATGAAAATCACGGAGAACGATCGCTTGCTGTAAAAGTGGTTGATCACCACCCGATCACTCAAGTCCATTGTACAAAACCCGAAACAGTGAGAAACGTAGCGTCTCATCATTTTTTTCCTCGCGTTGGGGTACCCCTGTCATTGTTGCGCTCCACCTAAAATATCCTATCACAGCGACCGAGTAATAATCCAGTTTACCATCCGATTTAAATGGGAATATATGATTAAGAAGCAAAACCAGGGATCCTCTTTCGAACAATCACTCAGCGGATTTTTTCCGCTGCGCTCGCGCTCGTTCCCTTTGTTCAGCAGAGCTTCATCCGAAGCAGTTGGCCTTTACTTTCAGCCAATCATAATTAAAATTTTCTGGTAAGACCAGAGGTGGTCTTGGTCGTAAAAGTGCTCTTGCGGGTGATGCGGACACCCTGTAAAAGCGATGCAAGAAGGAGGAGAATATGGAACAAAACAGCAATAACGACAGGAGAAAATATCAGAGATATTACATTGGTGAGGGGTTGATTTTCAGTGATCGTCAAAACATCATTGGCCTCGCACAGGTTGTTGATCTCAGTAGAAGCGGTATCAAATGCGTCTCCATTTCCGAGCCTACCTGCCCACTTGGTAAGATCAGGGATATTGATCTTGCAGGTGTCGGCGAGACAGCTCATCTCACCGGGTTGAGCGGGAGAATGATCCGATGCAGCGCCCTCAAAAACCGGAGTGACACTTCGCTTGGCTTGAACAGTTTTGAGTTCAGCCTGGAGTTTCACCCTCGATTCCACCCGTTGATCAAGCGTTTCAAACAGAAATTACTCCAGGAACGGACCAGATAATTGATAGTGTGCCTTATCCCCATTGGTTCCAGCCAATCGGATTGTGCCGGTAATGTGGAAGTAAGGAGCGATCAGTTCAAGTGGTCGGTATCTGAAATGATACCTGCGTCAGCCTGCCATTCTGGTTGGTACCAAGCTACCGAGTTCAGTCAGTGGGCTTAAGGTTATGGAATCATGGGAGAATTACTATCCTCGTTACTAAGCCGCAGCGGTTGCAAGTCGATTTGTCGAGACTGATCAACGGCTATGGCACAGCCTTGGTTGTAGATGCCTGACAGTTCATGGTGAGCTCCTGTCTGGCTAAAAGTTGGTAACCCTTTCAAAACTTGTTGATAGTACAATGTATTGTTGATTTAATCTTTGAAGGGAAACCCGGGGTGATTTATTAGCTGATTGAACCAGACAAGATGAAACTGATTGGAAAAATCGTATTACTGCTGATTTTTGTTGTGGTACTCTTTTTTTATCGCAACGAGTTGCTCTCTGTTGCAGATCAATTCTCCTTCCGCAAAAAATCTACTATCGAGCAGGCCAGCTGGGGTGGCTTGCGTGAGGAAGCTTTTGCTGCATATGATCGTGACGAACCAGAGGTTGCCGTTACAACCCTGGAGCAATATCTTGTCCTGGTTGAACAGGAGCTTCGACGTCATGACTATCAATCCGAAAATGAACTGGAAACGACCCGGCTTGATGTGGTCTGTGAACTGAATCTGATTCACAATCGCTTGAGTAACACCTACTATCGACTGAGCGATACGGAAAAGTATTTCTATCACGAGTCATTACATCGCGATTTTTTAAGTCAGTGTACCGAGATGGAAGATGATGGCTAATCAATCAGCGGGGACCACCGAGCGATTTGAGCATTGTCCCAAATGTAATGCGGTTGTCAGAAACCCGCAGGAGTGCAGGTCCTGTGGGCTACTGTTCGAGCGATATCAAAGGGCCGATCGTAAGAAAAAAAGACGCCAGGAGGCTCAAGATCTGCTCCAGGCAAGGCGTCACTATCGCGGACGACTCAGCCTGTTATTTGCCGGAATTGTGTGCTTTTATGGAGTCAGCCTGACGTCCCTTATTGTGTTTCCCGGAGAAATAGTTGGTGGTATCGGTTTTATTGTCCGTTCGACATATCACTGGTTCCATGAGCCTCCACAGCGAATTTATAATCCGACCGACAAGCATTTTCTTGACTACGCCCGCCAGGCGACCGTTACTATTCGGGCACCCGGAGGTACGGGGTCCGGCTTTTTTATCAGTCCCAATCAGATTGTGACGAATCGGCACGTTGTTGAGCATGATAATGTATCCCTCGAACAATGGGAAAAAGAGCTGGGGCGTGAACGAGAGATTGTCGAACTTGAAAAACAAATCATAGATGATCTCAAAACAGCTTACCGAAAAATGAAAAAAGGGCCTGCAAGAAGGCAGCAAAAGCTGATAATCGAGCAGCGGGAAGAAAAGTACCGGGAGGCTTTGCAAGCCCTTGAAAGAAAGGAACAGCGGTTTCAAAGCGTTGAAAATTCTCTGCGGGAAGGTGAAATCACGGTGATGCTGTTCGATGGGAGTGACTGTAGGGTCGATAGGATAGAGAAAAGCAGCACGTTTGATCTGGCATTGCTGGAGGTCCCGATTCGCAGCACAGCCTACCTTGAGCCGGAGTCTGATGATTACCCTCTGCAACAAGGCGATACACTTTTTGCAGTCGGTAGTCCCAAAGGTTTGGAGAATACCGTGACCTCCGGAATCTTCTCCGGTTTCCGCTGGTATGGAAAATCGTATGAATATATCCAGACCGATGCTTCAATTAATCCCGGCAATAGCGGGGGACCGCTGATAAACCGTCATGGGTATGTGGTTGGGGTTAATACTGCAAAAATATTGGAGGCAGAGGGCTTGGGTTTTGCAATCCCGATCAGCTCAGTTTTGGACGAATTTGATGACCTGCTGTGGTAACTTCAACAGTTGATCATTGCTTGTATAATCTATGAAAGTACGCTTTAATAGCCGCCGATATTGATTGACCCTGTCCTCATGGTCATTATGAGAATCACCAGCAATTCCCCAGAGGTTGTTTGCCTATGAATCGGTATGTGGAAGTATTTGAAGTGGTAACAGAGGAAAATTTTTCTGAAGAGCGGTATCTCGCCGAAAACCGGGATGTGCAGGACGCTATTACTGCCGGAAAGGTAAAATCCGGCTGGCACCATTTCAAACGGCATGGGAAAAAAGAACGCAGAAAGCAGCTCAAAGTTGATTATATTCAGGCCATTAACGGGATCAGGCAAGACAAGGCGGAGAAAATACGAAAGATTATAAAGCCCGAGCTGCGTGGCCATGAATCAGATGAAGTATTTTTTGATTTCCTCAACGACACTCAAAAAGCTCAATTCGATTATGATCACACCGACAAGGTATCATCTTTTTTTTACGGGGAGGCGGCACTCTCCCTGGTCAATGGTTTTCCCGATGGACTGATCCTTGACTGTGGGGCGGGTTTCAGGCCGGTTTATTACGAGAATGTTGTCAATTATGAGATTGAGCCTTATCCTACAACCGATGTGCTTGGCTTTGCAGAAGCGTTGCCGTTTCAGGATAACAGTTTCGATGCGGTGATGTCGTTTGCGGTCCTTGAACATGTCAAATACCCATTCAAGGTGGCCGAGGAGCTCATCAGGGTTCTGAAACCCGGTGGCAAGTTGACGGTCAGCGCTGCGTTTCTCCAACCTGCACACGGCTACCCCCACCACTACTTCAATATGACTTCATCCGGTATGCGCACACTTTTCGAAAACGGTATTGATATAGAGGATCAATATGTCACTCCAGGCACCGGCCCGATCTCAACACTGAGCTGGGTACTGCGGGACTGGACCAACAGTCTGCCGCCAAAGGAGCGGAAAAAATTTAAAAAGATGCGTGTTGAGGAGCTGATAGGACCTGCTTTCGCATATTCTGACAAACCGTTTGTTTCAATATTATCAGAGTCGGTGAATTTTCAGTTGGCCAGTGCCACCTTTCTGGTGGGAGAGAAAAAACAGTCCCCCTAAAACCGCCACTTTAATCCCAGGCTGATACCCACCGCGCTGAAATCCTCACCATAGCCGAGGCCTGCGTCAAGAGAGAAGGAAAGGTTGGTGCCGCAGGAGGCTGCAGCACCAATCTCTAAAGTTACCAGGTCTGGTGGTAATGGTTGTCCTTCAAAAGCGAGAGGCACCGATGACAGATCATTGAACGCCGCATCAATACCATATTCACCATTCAAAAAATCATGCCGCCAGCTCAGACCAATTCGCGGTAGTAAAGTGAACGATTCTCTGACGATTTTTGTGATTCCACGTAATCCAATATCCAGCATGACACGATTTTCACTACGGGAAGCAACCTGAAGGCCAAAGGAACCGCGCTCGCTTTCTGTAAAATCATCGGAGCCTTGGTACCCATAGCCAAGATGCAGGCTCGGTCCGAGGAGCCAATTGGCAACCTGGTAATCATATCCGCCGCCGATCTGGGCCAGTACAATATGGCTTGTATAATCTGCGGTCGTCCTGAGACCAGGACTGCTCCCTGAAGGGTTGGGTCGACTGGCATCGTTTGTAACATACCCATAACTGAGCAGCAGGTCGAGATACCAATGATCAGTATCAAGTTGACTGTAAATACCAGCGATCATACCACTCTGTTCTCCCCGGTAACCAGGATCATCAAAATCAAGTGTTGTATCAACAATCTCGAGGGCAGCGCCCAATCGAGCTCCTGGGAAAAGTTGCCGGTCAAGCCCCACCCCTCCCGTTGAGGTCTCGGCGTCATATCCCATAGATTGACCTTTTGAACGGGTCAGCCAATCGCGGCCAACTCCACCCCAAAGACGCCAATCTGCCGTCTGCTCATTCGGGTTTTCAGTTTTGGCCTGATGGTTGCTCATGGCCAGGGAGTCAAGGAATTGATTTTCACGGATGGAGCCGATCGATGAGGTGAGCTTTGCAGCGAACTGGTATACGTTATGGGATTGGATACCGAGCAGCGTGGTGAAGTGTTCCGGGCTGATTGAAGCCAGCGTTCTAGCCAGTTGCTCTTGAGACTGGTCAAAATCCATGGAGATAAGCAGGTTCTCGAGACTGGAGCCCGTTCCCTTTACAATTGGAATGAGTTGATCCAGTGCAGCACCGGTCGATTGTTGTCCATGCGTCTGACCAAATATACGGTAAGAGTTTCGCTTCACGTTTAGTATCACATCAGTGGCCTGGTTGGTAACAGAAGCCGAGAGAACAGGGGATGGTGAAAGGCTCGCCACCTGGGTAAAAGAACCGGTAATCGAGGAGGCAGATAGTATACGATAGCTGGAAGTCTTGGGGTAGAGCGCACGTATCAACTGTACTTCGACGCTACCACCATTGATGTTGGCGGGCCCATTTATCTGTAAAGTGTCACCACTGCCACCCGGGCTGACCTCAACCTGCAGTACGCTACCGGGATTCTGAACATAGGATCCGTTAATGACCAGATTCCCAATAGAATTACCAGGAGCCAGGATACCGTTATTGATTACCCTGCCGATAATGGTACCGCTGCCTTTCAGGGTACGATAATTGGTGAGTTGACTTTCCAACCTGCCGTTAACCTGGAGGGTGCCTTGCAAGACAACCGTCCCCTGTGAGAACAACCAGTAGTCAGAAAGGGTTGTGACACCGGGTCCAGTTATTAGAAGCTTTTCGAAATTGGCGTAGTCAGCGCTGCTTCGAGACCCGGCACCCTGGAACTCAAGAGTGTCTGTCCCTGATCCACCGTCTACCTTACCGCCGACCGATGCGCTCCCGATAATGGTAACCTGATCATCACCTCCTTGGCAAAAGATTGAACCGTTCACCACACCGCTATTGACGATTGTATCGTCGCCGTCCGCACCCATCGTGTACTCGGGTCCATTATCACCATAGATGCTGCCTTCTACGGTACCGCTATTATCGATATAGTCATCACCGCCTTCACCGGCTATGTAGGAGTGAACCTTACCGCTGTTGAGAATCTGGTCATCGTCCTCTGCACCAAAGATTTCCCAGCCGACCGAGCCATGATTTTCGATGATATCGTTACCGTCTTCCCCGTCAATACCAAGGATATGACCATGGTTTATCAGGGTATCGTTGCCATCATATCCATAAAGTTCACCGATATATCCGTAATTGATAACGGTATCGTCACCAGGGCCGACATCAACTTCGACCGCAATGATACCGCTTGACTTGTTCAATAGATAATCGTCATATACCGTGCCGATCCAGAAACCGAGAAGACCGTTATTGACATCCGTGACTGCCAATAGGGATGTGGGGGGCAATATCAAGAACAGGACCAGCATGAGGCCGCTTAACCGGTGCGATAATCGCCAAACGATTGTTTTCATGAATTCTCCCGTCCCGTTAAATAGTCACGTTGGTGTTAAATAAGTTGTTGTTTTTGCATGAATATCAGAATACTTCATTTTCTTCAAGCAGACTTATGATGGTTCAGTCTAAAAGCATTGCACTAACGAAACCAGTTCTTCCCTTGATAGACTAGTAGATTCATGGCCGAGTCAATTGTTCTGTATGTGACAATAATGCTTTTGCATTGACTCCCGGCAGCTCTTAGATATACTAGGGTTATCAGCCAACCACCTTTTGTTAGATGAGTCGAACTTGAGGTCCTGCCATGGATGAGAAATTGTATCAGCACTATTTTGACGCTTTGATCAAGGGTGATAAAGCCACTTGCAACGAGATCATAATGGATCTGCTGGACAAAGATGTTGATATCCGAACCATTTACATCGATCTGTTCCAGAGAAGCCTCTATCAGGTTGGTGAGCTTTGGGAGCGCAATAAGATCTCAGTTGCCACCGAGCACCTGGCAACCGCCATTACCGAAGGGTTGTTGGGGCTTCTCTACCCAAGAGTTTTTGGGGCGGAACACAACGGTAAAAAGGCGGTTGTCTCCTGCGCCGTAAATGAGTATCACCAGATCGGTGGCAAGATGGTTGCTGATATCTTCGAGATCAACGGGTGGGACAGCCATTTTCTTGGTGCAAACACCCCCCTTGATTCATTGCTTGAGCATATTCAGGAATTTCAACCCGATGTGCTGGCCTTATCGCTTTCAATGTACTCAAATCTGCCAAAATTACTAAAAACCACCGATACCATTCGGGGTAATTATCTCCACCTCGATATTGTTTTTGGTGGGCAGGCGTTTCGTTGGGGAGGGCAGGATGATATGCTGAAAATATTGCGCACGCAGTATTTCCCATCCTTAATTGATTTTGAAAATTCTCTTAAACCATAATCGATGAAAACACAATCTCCAGAACTTGTTGCACTCGTTTACCAATATGTGATGCAACAGGCGGATCTGCTTTTGATCATGCTTTCTGCTGACGCAAAGGTAAAATACGTGAATAACAGTGTTGAAAAACTGGCAGGTTCTTCACCGGTCGGCAAATCATTTGATGAGCTGATCTTGAATTTTCACGGTTCGTTGCGACTTGACAAGATGGCAGACGATGGGCAGGTACATTTGCTCAATGTGGTCAATGCCTCGGGTCTTCCTCTGACCTATTATTTCCGTTTCACACGTTTTGAGGACAAAGTAATCGCAATCGGTCAGCAGGATGCCGATGAGATTGATGCGATGCGTCGGAATCTGGTGGATCTAAATAACGAACTCAATAACCTGACGCGGGAGTTACACAAAAAGAATGCTGAACTGGAGAAGTTGAACATTCAGAAGAACCAGTTTTTTGGCATGGCCTCCCATGATCTGCGTCATCCGCTTGGGGTGATTTCCATGTACGCCACCTTTCTAAATGACGAGATAGGGACGAGCCTTAGTCCCACTCATCACAATTTCCTCGAATTTATCCGTAATGCAAGCACACTGATGGAGAGTATCCTGAACGATTTTCTCGACTACTCCATTTTTGAATCAGGCAAGCTTGAGCTGAAGTGCAGTAGTTTCGAACTCAATGGATTTATTGAGAAACTCTCTGAATATACCCAGCATCTTGCTCAGCAAAAGAATGGCCGACTGTTGTTCACCCCTTCCCCAACGCCAATAAAGGTATATGGTGACGAAGCGAAGATAGAGCAGGTGATCAACAATCTGACCAGTAATGGCTTGAAGTTCTCAACCAGCGAGCCGGAGATCCAGATCACGGTAGAAGCTGAAGAGGGCAAGGCGATCATCCATGTCAGCGATAACGGTATTGGTATTGATGAGGAGCATGTGCCGATATTGTTCAAACCATTTAACACCTTACATGCAAAGGTACCAGCAGGGGAGAAGAGTTCAGGTCTTGGCCTGGCAATTGTTAAAAAGATTGTCGAAGCACATGGCGGGGAGATATGGGTTACCAGTTCACCTGGTAACGGTGCGACCTTCTCTTTCTCATTACCTTCCAGTTAATCGAAATAGCCAGCGATGAGTTTTGTACTTGAGTATTCAGCGGTTTTTGTAGTTTAATGGAATGGTGTGGATCAGTATAATACTTGGATATAAAACCGATGATTAGAGTAATTACCGCAGACGATCACGCCTTGATCCGTCAGGGAGTACAGCATATTCTCGAGAAAACAGAGGATATCAGCGTGGTTGCCGAAGCAGAAAACGGCCAGGAGTTGCTGCGCCGTTTACGTAGCGGCAAGTTCGATGTGGTTACACTTGATCTGAATATGCCCGGTATGGACGCTTTTGAGGTGATCGAAAAAGTCAGAATCATCGCCCCTGATCTGAAAATTCTAGTTCTGACCGTACATCCGGATAAACGATATGGTCTCCAGGTTATGAAGGCCGGCGCCTCCGGTTATTTGAACAAATCAAGCGACTTGACCGATCTGGTAAGTGCGATTCGTACCGTTCATGCGGGTAAGAAATATATCGGTCCCTCTCTCGCTGAAAAACTTGCCGATACTCTGGATGAAGATTACCAGACCCAGCCTCATGAGCTTCTCTCTGAGCGCGAATTTCAAGTACTCTGTTGGGTTGCCAAGGGCAAAACCTTGACAGAGATTGCGTCACAATTGAATCTCTCAACCAAAACGATTTCTACCTATCGGCGAAGGCTGCTTGATAAGATGAAACTGGAAAACAACGCCCAACTAACCTACTACGCGATCGAGAACCGATTAGTGTAACAGAATTGCTTGAGGTTCCAGACCCTCCCTCTTGACTTCGCTTCCTTAAGACATGTCGGACATTCTCTGACAAGACAGTGAGAATCTATCTGATAGTAATGTGCTTGAGTTTGTCTGGGGTGAGGTAAAAACCCAATTAATATTGGTGATTTGTCTCATTATTTGTTCCCGTCTCCCTATCTCACTTCCTAAAGATATGTAGGACATATTCGGACAACAGAATGGGAATCTGTCTGATACAGATCTGTCTGATAAATGGATATAATAATTGTAAATATATCAAAAAAATAATTATGCGCCCAAGAGGTTCCAGTATGCGCGATTCAAATGGCCAGACCCGGGAATTGAAGAATCAGGTGGTAGATCGCGAGAGTGCTACTCAGGTGATCGAAGATTCCGAGGAATCTTTTTACATTGTTGGCATTGGTGCCTCAGCCGGAGGGCTTGAAGCACTGGAACAACTCTTTCGCAAAATGCCGGATACAACCGGGATGGGATTCGTCGTTATCCAGCATCTCTCTCCCGACCACAAATCACTGATGGTTGAGTTGCTCTCAAAACACACTGCCATGGATGTGATCAGGGCGGAAAACGGGGTGAGTATCGAGCCTGACAAAATATACGTCCTGCCGCCCAAAAAGACGATGACCCTTGAACACGGGGTGATCCAGCTCATTGATAAAGATCCGCGAGCCCACATCAACCTCCCCATCGATATGTTTCTTTCGTCGCTTGCTCGGGATAGAGGGGAACATGCGGTTGGAATCATCCTTTCCGGTACCGGTAGCGATGGAACGCGTGGCATTCGATCAATCAAGGAGGTTGGTGGTCTGGTCATGGTGCAGGAACAGACGAGTGCCAAGTTTGATGGAATGCCACGGAGCGCCATCTCCACGGGGTTGGTCGATTTTGTCCTGCATCCAAACGATATATCAAGTGAATTGATCAGATATACCGATCAGCATAAGCTCAGGACAAAGTATGCCACCCAGGGCATCCTGATGTCGGATAGCGAGAAAATTAACGCGATATTTCAGTTGGTTAAAAATCAGAATAATATTGACTTTGCCCAATACAAACCGACCACCATCGCCCGTAGAATCCAGCGGCGAATGGACGTGATCCGACTCGAAACGTTGGATGAATATCTTCGTCATCTACTGGCTTCCCCCCGTGAAGTGACTCAGCTCTGTAAAGAAATGTTGATCGGGGTAACGAGTTTTTTTCGGGACATGAAATCTTTTCAGAAGGTAGGGAAGGAAGTGATTCCTGAAATACTCTCAGGAAAACAGGGTCGGGATTCCATACGTGTCTGGTGCGCCGGTTGTTCGACCGGGGAGGAGGCATACACCTTGGGTATACTCTTTGCCCAGGCGATGGAAGAGCGGGGAACCTTTTTTGATGTGAAGATTTTTGCAACCGATGTTGATCGTGATGTGCTGGAGTTTGCCAGTGCCGGAAGCTATCCGGATTCAATTGCTGCTGATGTTCCGGAAGAATACCTGAGGAGATACTTTACCCATCTCAATGGTAAATACTCGGTTACCCGGGAGATTCGGGAGTTGATCGTCTTTGCCCCGCAAAATTTGATCAAGGACCCGCCATTCACCAAGATTGATTTGGTCAGTTGCAGGAATTTACTTATTTACCTGCAACCGGTATTGCAGACAAAGGTATATGATTTTTTCAGGTTCTCATTGTTGCCCGGAGGGTATCTTTTCCTTGGTGGCAGTGAGACCCTGGGGGATCATAGTGAGTATTTTGAAACGGTTGATGCGAAATATAAGCTTTACCGGATGAAGCAGGACTCCAAGAGCGGTGTCGCTCAGGGTTTAAATCTCACCATGAATCGCGGCGATCTTTTCATTCCCCATACCCAAAGGCTCAGGCGGGGAGGTGATAAAGAAGATATCCTGGTCAAAATTATCGGCAGTTTCCTCGATCAGGAAACCCAGGCGTGCATGGTGCTTAATGAAAAGTTCCAGATCACCTATACCTTTGGTGACCCGGGTGATTTCGTCTCATTCACCAGTGGGGAGGCCAGCCTGGATATCACCAAACTTGTTCCCAAGGATTTATCCCTTTCGTTGTCTACCGCTCTCTATCGGGCCCAAAAGGAGCGAAAGACCATTCATTACAAGGGTATATTGCTCAAACGAGATGAACAGACCGATGTAGTCAACATCCGGGTGAGCCTGGTTGAGATCGGCCCGGATAACCGTTTGTTCTATATGGTCTTTCTGGACATTGCCCAGCAGGATCAAGACCAGGATTCCGAGTCAGTCAGAACGGTACATGAGGAGATTTCCCAGCATGTCAGTGATCTTGAAAATGACCTTCACTACACCCGGGAAAACCTGCAGGCAACGGTTGAGGAGTTGGAAACCTCCAATGAAGAACTGCAGGCAGCCAATGAGGAGTTGTTGTCGTCAAATGAGGAATTGCAGTCTACCAATGAGGAGCTGCAATCGGTTAACGAGGAGCTTTTCACCGTGAATACCGAGTATCAGCAGAAAATCAAAGAGATGACTGAGCTCAACAATGACATAGAGAATCTGGTGCGTTGTACCGATATCGGCTCGGTCTTTCTCGATAATCAGATGCTGATCCGAAGGTACACACCGGCCATGAATGAATTTGTCAATATCATCGATAAAGATGTCGGCAGGAACTTTTTTGATCTGACCCATAAGCTCGACTACGTGTACCTGGAAGAAGATACCCGGGCGGTTCGGGAAACCAAAGTGAACGTCGAAAAACAGATCGCCCATATCGACGGTCGGCCGATTCTTTTGAAAATTGTTCCTTATCTAGATGAGCGCAAGGATAGTGCTGGCACCATCATTAATCTCATTGACCTGACGGCAATTCGAAATGTTGAGCTTGATCTGATGCAGCGGACCAATGAAAAGGACATTGTGCTTGAGGTAATTCCGGACCCGATTCTTTTTTTCAACGGGGCTCATCAGGTGGTCTGGGCAAACAAGGGTGCCTTTGCCAGCCTGGGACTTGAAATGCATCAACTGCTGGGTAAGAAGCCCGCTGATATCTGGGGCAAAGCAGGGAAAAAACTGCTTATCAGAACCTTTCAATCAGGTAAGCGAACCAGCCACCAGCTCCAGTCAGATGATGGCCGGAGTTGGGTGCTTACTGATGTGCCGGTATTTAACGAGGATGGCTCGGTTCGAGCTGTTGTTGAAAATGCGCATCCACTGGAGCAGCAGGATGCTTCATAACCATTGTTATTTACGGGGTTCACATGAATCGTGATGACAAAAGTATATTCTCTGAGATCTCGTCGCTCATCAGTCAGTCAACAAGCGGGCTGTCCGAGAAGGATCTGCATTATATGAACGAGTTCAAGAAAATTATCAGTGAACTGCAGACCTACCAGGTTGAACTAGAGATGCAGAATGAAGAGCTTCGCAGAGTCCAGAAGGAGCTGCAGATCAGCAGGAATAAATATTTTGACCTGTTCGACCAGGCTCCTACCGGTTATCTCCTTTTGGATCAACATCTGATTGTTCAGGAGGCAAACCTTGCGGCCTTGGCGCTGTGTGGGCTGAGCACAGCAGAGATTCAACACAAGCTGTTCCTGTTCATGCTCAGATCCAAGGATCATGAACAG
Source organism: Desulfobulbaceae bacterium (assembly GCA_004796425.1). Classification (GTDB taxonomy): domain Bacteria; phylum Desulfobacterota; class Desulfobulbia; order Desulfobulbales; family Desulfocapsaceae; genus MADRE3. Next base: position 24,484 of record QZLB01000050.1, read on the forward strand.
AGTTTGGGTTATCTCAGCCGAATTCTCAACGAGCAGGAAGCAGAAGATATTACCGTTCGCCTGGATCGAAAAGATGGGTCTTATCGTACCGTGCGGATCAAAGGGATTTTGTCTCCTCATGGTAATGAGCAAAAACAGGTTCTCGTCTCCCTCACCGACCTTACTGATCTCCACTCTGCACAGGAGGCATTGTCGCAGAGCGAAAACCTCTACCGTTCACTGGTCTACTCTTCAGAGGACCACATATTCATGCTCAGTGTGGACGGCCATTTCATGACCAGCAATGGAAATATTACCTGTCTGCCCGAGTTGACCGAGACGGTTATTGGGAAGCACATCAGCGAGGTATTTCCTGAAGATCACACGAAAACCATGATCGAGCAGATAAACCGGGTCCTGCTAGATGGCACCCAGGTTAATTTCGACAATCCCTGTCGCATTGGCAGCCAGGTATTCTACATGGCCTATCATCTCTATCCCATCAACCGGGATGGTTTTCTCTGGGCGGTCGGTGGCGTCTGCCACGATGTCTCTGATCAATGTGAGATACAACGCGAAAAAGAAGCACTTGAGGCACAACTTCGACAATCGCAGAAATTGGAGTCCCTGGGTAACCTCGCGGGCGGTATCGCCCATGATTTTAACAATATATTGTCTTCTATCCTCGGTTTCAGCGATCTCGCTCTGGATGAGATTGAACCAGGCACAACCCTGGAAGATGATATCATGGAGATCAAAAAGAGTGGTACCCGGGCCAAAGAGTTAGTCCAGCAGATCCTAGCCTTCGCCCGCAGCTCCAATAAGGAGATGGCACCCGTTTATATGCCGGCAATGGTCAATGAGGCAACGAAATTTATCCGGTCGACAACTCCCACCTCTGTTGCGATCGATTCACTGGTGGAAACCGATTCATACATCTGGGGAAATGAAACGGAAATACTCCAGGTATTGATGAACCTGCTGACCAACGGTGCCCAGGCAATGGAAGAGAACGGAGGGGTGCTGTCAATTGCGGTGCAGGAGAGTTGTGATGATGGTGACATTGTAATTAGGATTGCGGATACCGGCAGCGGGATCGACTCGCAGATTATCGGGAAGATATTCGAACCGTATTTTACCACCAAAGATATAGGGGAAGGGTCGGGTATGGGACTTGCTGTCGTCCATGGCATCATTGAAAGCTATGGAGGAGAGATATCAGTTGAAAGTATAAAGGATCAGGGGACAACCTTTACGGTACGTATCCCGATCTATGTGCATGAAGTAGAGAATCAGTCAGCGGATGAATTAGAAGAGACTATCATTGGAGGTGACGAGCGGGTTCTGCTGGTTGACGATGAACCCTCCATTACCCGGGTGGGTACCAAACTACTGAAACACCTTGGTTACCAGGTGGAATCGACCAATGACTCTTTTGAGGCACTGAAACTCTTTCGACACGACCCTGATTTTTTTGACCTGGTGATCAGTGATGTAACGATGCCGGGCATGACCGGAGAAAAACTGGCCAGTGAGCTGATGAAGATCAATCCGAAGATTCCGGTTATTCTCTGCACGGGCTATAGTCGAAAAGTCACTGAGCAGGATCTCAAGAAGTGGAGAATCAAAGCTCTGTTGAAGAAACCGTACGAGCGGCGGACATTTGCCGGGATGGTACGCTCGGTACTTGATGAAAAGCAGTCCTGAACCCAGTCCCGAGTAATGATGGCACCCTCGCTTTCCCTGTTTATTCATGATAAGCTGCGCTATAATTGTTCAAAACTGCAGGATCTTATTCTTGTCGCACGTAAACTCTGCTAATTGAGGTGAGCTGATGACGAAAGACGATCTGGTTAGTAGTGCAAAATCTTTGGAATTTCAGGAAAAAGCAGCCGATGATTACAGTGAGAAACGCGGCGAAATGGTATCAAGAGTTAATTCAAAAATGGCTTCCCGTGATGATATCGATTTTTTAATCGGTGAGGCCAATCTGGAAATGATGAAGGATAATCATGCCAACCATGGACTCTTTATTGAGTCAATGCTTCACTCCTACAATCCAGAGGTGCTGGTTGAGACGATACATTGGGTCTTTCGAGCCTACAAGTCCAGAAATTTTCATGATAATTACTGGGCAGCGCAACTGAACGCCTGGTGCATGGTGATTGAAGACACCCTTTCAGAGGAATCAGCCAAAGCGGTACTGCCCCTCTATCATTGGATGACCGTAAATATTCCGCAGTTTAACGCGCTATCAGAACAAAGTTGAGCAGTATCAGGTAGGTATATCAAAAATCGGGACAGACCTTACTCTTTGGCAAAGGTCTGTCCCGACTGCGGTCGTTCATTGATTCGCTTTGATACACAAATCTATGCCTGATCTGTATTCTAACGATTTCGTGTTCTCCTGTCACATTGCCACCCTCCGGTTCTGATTAAAAGATTACCCAGAGAAGAAAACTACTTGATCGTTTTGATCAGATGCGGTTTCCTGCCTGGGTTGTGTGAATTTCGCTGCAGGTGTTATGCGCTGTTCCAAATCTGCCGCAGTGATAAATAACTTCTGGTGTAAGCCAGCTATTTTAGCAGTGAGAAAATGCGCCCCCGACTCCTCCGCCAGATTATTATTGCCACCCTCCTGAAACTGCTGCTTAACACCGGCAGGCGCTTTATTTATCCGTTTGCACCGGCAATCAGTCGGGGTCTCGAGGTACCACTTACCGCTATTACCTCTATCATTGCGACCAGTCAGGCTGCTTCATTGCTAGGCCTTTTCAGCGGTCCGATGGCAGATCGAATTGGCTATCGTTTCATGATGAGGGCGGGACTTGCGACGCTTGCACTGGGCATGCTTGTCTGTGGTCTGGTCCCAACCTACTGGGTTGTGTTCTGCGGACTAATTCTGGCCAGTTTTGGTAAGACCTTATTTGATCCGGCCATTCAAGCCTATATAGGGCAGCATGTACCGTATGAGAAGCGGGGCAGGATTATCGGTATTATTGAAATTTCCTGGGCGGGCAGTACCTTGTGCGGAATACCGGCATTAGCCTTAATCATCGAACATGCAGGGCTTCCCGCTTCCTTCTGGGTGATGGCGATTCTTGGTTTCGGCGGTTGGTTGACCCTGGGTCGTGTCTTTCCCAAAGATTCCCGAACCCCAGACCGTCCCCTGGCTCCAGGGTCGATGCTTTCCTCCCTGAAAGGGCTTTTATGTAACCGGGCAACGGCGGGTATGCTCCTTTTTGGTTTCTGGATTTCACTGGCCAATGATTGTCTCTTCGTAACCTATGGCGCCTGGTTTGAAACCGCATTTCTGGTCAGTATCGTAACCCTTGGCTTTTCTACGGTGGCCATTGGTGGTGCAGAATTGCTGGGAGAATCCATTACCGCTTTGCTTGCTGATAAAATCGGTTTGAAACGTACCATTATCATCAGTCTTACGCTGGCGATTTTTGCCTACCTGTTCCTGCCAGTTATCGGTCGAACGCTGCCGCTGGCCATGCTGGGTATGTTCTTTATCTTCTTCCTGTTTGAGATTGCCATGGTAACCAGCTTTTCATTGAGTACGGAACTTCTTCCTGAGGCTCGGGCTACCATGATGGCGGGATTCTATGCTTCTGCTGGCATTGGTAGAATGCTTGGCGTACTGGCGGGAGGGTTGCTGTGGCAATGGGGTGGCATTAAGAGTGTTGCTTTTTCCTCTGCATTTTTCTCGATAATCGGCTTGGGCTGCCTTCTTTGGGGGCTGCGAGGCTGGACCAGCCGGGCCGCTGATAGGCTTCGAAACAGGTAAACAAGCTGACCCTGTGACAGAAGGGGTTTACAAGAGGTGGAACGTAAGATTGACGGTAAAAGTAGAGACGTCCTCACCATCAAAGCCAAAAGAAGTATAGCTGGCACCTGCTGAGACGTTGTCCGTAAAGAAATATTCAGCGCCCAATCCATACATGAGATCGACGCCGTCATCGGAGAGCGTGCGGTCTCCATCTTTATCGAAACTGTTGAGACCCAATTTGGCAAAAAGGTGGACAGCGCCAAGATCAAGGCTTGGCTTGGCAGCCAGGTAGAAGCTGGAATAGTCAAAGCTGTTAAAGCTGCCGAAGTCCCAAAAACCCACTTCCAGACCAACAAAAGGTACCAGACCGGTACCGATATGCACGCCAAAGGCGGCATCGCCGGAGCCTTCCGATTCAGCATATCCAGCTCCGATGCCCCCATAAATAAGTGCATCAGCATAGAGTGTTGCAGGTGTACTACAGAGGATCAGGACCAGTAATATGATTTTCTTCAATGGATCACCCGATGATTGAATTGGAGAACAGCTTACGTTTTAATTTGTATCACCAAGATAATCGCTTATTATCTGGGAATAAAGAGAAAAATCAATATAGCTGGTACGAGCCGATGCAAGATGATAACGCGTGTTACTCCATAATCGCTTGTTGGGCTGCAGCGCGATTCTGGTAGAAGGATCCGCGCAGGAGATGACATTTTTGTCTGGTTGCCGGCAATAACATCTTATTACCAAGGGAACAAAATCCATTAGCTGGTGCGATAAGACCTTGGTGGTTTCCTTTCGCAGGTATGTGAGCAGTGGATGAGGTGGCTGGAGGATGAATTCTGTGGTGCTGGCTACCGGGAAGGTGGGCAGAGGTTTTACCTCCTACTGTCGGAGTGAGGGGTGCACGATCCAATGTTATTCCACCAAGAGTGTCGCTGGCGAAAGCTAAGATCAGTGAGATGGCTCCAATGATTAATTTTCCTTTCATATTTTCTCTCCTGGGCAGGCGAATCACTCATTAACGAATGCAACCTCATCATATCGGTACCGGCAGGTGAGCGAATGGTTCAAAGGGAAGTAAAAAAGGAGTGTGGGAATAGCAGGGAATGTTCTATAAAGAGACGGTAGATCCAGTTTCAGGCAAAAAAATTGACTTTGGTTGAGAGCGTTTTCTCGTCTCCTGTCAATTTTTGGAGACTTCCAGAAACGCTTTCTGCTCATTGAGATTGCCGGCGGTATCGGCAACGGTGAGCACAATGAGATAGCGGCCGGCCCCGATCTTGGGAATTTTTGCATCGATCACATATTCAGCATCTTCTCCCTGCTGGGGATGGCGTAGAAATTTTTTGGTCCGCTCGGTGATATCAACGGTAAAAAAACCTCGTTTTCCTTTAATTTTCAAAGAATCGATATCAACCGGAGCTTTCTGCCCTTTGAAGTACACAAGCAGGCGAAGTGGGATAAATGCACGATAATGGTCGCCGGTGCGCTCGGGATGCATGATCAAAACGGTGGGGCCAGACTCCGTAGGTGTATTGATTCCTCTGGTTATGCCAAAACCGCTCTTGCCGGATTTGTTCTGATCCAATCGATACTGATAGATTTCATCTACCCAGTCTTCTTCACCAAACTGCAACTGTTGGATCTCATCTGCGGAGAAAAAGCCCGATGAAAATACGCTAGGTACCTGCAACAGAAGAAGAGAAATTGAAATGAAGCCTATCAGCATGGACCGCATAGTTGCCACCTCTAATGATCTGTAATATATGAAATATCCAACAATGATCTTGAAATATATAATAATAACGTGATCGTGATTCTCAAGGTAGAAAAACAGTAAAATGATCCCCGTAGGCGATTACCTGTTATCAGCACCTCCACGCTGGTTCTGGGGTTTAATGGTGCCTACAATCGCGAAGCACGAGAAATGGCTGAGTTTTAATGCAGAGGTACGATCCGATTCTGCTTTTTGGGCAGGATCTGGTGCAGGAGCGCCGCCATTTCATCTGGGTTAAATGGTTTGCTAAGATAACCATCCATACCGGCCGAAAACGACTTGTGCTGGTCGTTTTCCATGGCCCGGGCAGTAATCGCAATCACCGGCACGTAGCTGTTTTTTAACGTCTCAACCAACTGGCTCAGAACCTGATCGGGCACAAGTGAATCTTCAGAAAACTTCCCGGTTTCGGCATCTCGTATAGCGGTCATAACCTGGTAACCGTCTAACTCCGGCATTTCAATATCGAGTAGAATGCCATCCACCTCATTGTTTATCAGGAGTTCCAATGCAGCAAATCCGCTGCTTGCCTCAAGAACAGCGAAACCACGTTGCTCAAGCAGAATTCGTGCCAGGTCTCGGTTAGCCGCTACATCATCCACCAGCAGGATGGTTGCAGAAAAGGGGGTGTGAGGCGTTGTAAGAGCAGGGGGTATGAGTTCTTCTTTCGTATATATCTCAACACGGGTGGAGAAATAAACGGTTGTACCACTACCTTCCAGACTCTCAAGCCAGATTTTACCATCCATCAAGGTGACTAGTTTTTGACATATTGAAAGTCCCAACCCGGTACCGCCGTACCCTCGAGAGATACTGGAATCTGCCTGTTTGAAATTCTCAAATATGGTCTGTTGAGCAGCTTCGGGAATACCAATCCCACTATCTATTACCCAGAAGTTCAACAGCAGATTATCAGCTGACTTTTCAGCCACCTTCACCCCTAATTTGATACCGCCTTCACCGGTAAACTTGATGGAATTGTCTATGATATTCATCAGGACTTGTCGAAGTCTGAGATCATCCCCTCTCACCATATCGATCGAGCCGATATCGATCGTATCCGCCACCAGGGATAATCCTTTGTCCTCCGCTTTAGACTGCATCATCCGGATGGCTGAATCAACCAGTTCCCGCAGTCTAAAGGGGCGGGGGTCAAGTTCAAGAGCACCCGATTCCAAGCGGGAATAATCGAGGATATCATTGACGATTCTCAGAAGCATTTCTGAGGAATCGTTTACCGTATTGAGGTAGAATTTCTGGGTTTCGTTGAGTTCTGTTTCGAGGACAAGTCTGGTCATTCCCAGAATGGCGCTCATCGGTGTTCGTACCTCATGGCTCATATTGGCCAGAAACTCACTTTTGATCTGACTGGCTTTTTCGGCCTCTTTTTTCGCGGCGACCAGCTGGATCTCCGTCATTTTTTTCCCGGTAACATCAATCGTGTACTCGATAACCTGGGCGAGTTCTCCCTCTTGGTCATAGATCGGGTACCCATGGATTTCAACGTACCGTTCGTCACCGTCTTTAGCTTTGTGGATATGCTCGAGTACCACTGGCTCGCCACTTTTTTCGATTTCTTTAAGGGCGCAGGGATGACTCCGGTCGTCACACGGAATATTGATTCCGTGGGCCATGGTGTGACAAGTAATATCAGGAGCATCCAGGTCAAAACCGGTGGCGTCATTTGCCAGCAGGATTTTGTGTTTTTTAACATCTATCACATAGAATGGATGGGAGAGTGAGTTCAGGATGGTGGTGAGAAAGTTACTTCTTTGTTCAACCTCGCGCTGTGATTCAAGCAGCTGGTTGTTAAGCATAGCAAGTTCAGTGGTCCGTTGTTCTACCTTCAATTCAAGGTTATCGTTTAAATCGCTCAACTCTTTAAAGGACTGATCGGTCATCTTGGTGATGACATAAACAAAAAGCGCTCCACCAAACAGTATGGAAACCACCAGCCATTCAAGGGGAACGTCCACTTCAAAAAGATGAATAAGGGCGTATCCACTGTAGCCCACGATAAAAAATATCAGGAACCCATTGAGTATGAGCCATTTTGATCGATAGTCGGCTGGTGCCAGGGTCGAGATCTTCTGGTTTTTGACCACCGAGCGGTAGAGAAGCATGGCACCGACCATGACCAGTGTGATGTAAAGCCACTTCATCAGATTCAACGAACAAAAGGTTGACGAAAACTGAACCGTCAGCGATTCAGACCAGTAGTGTAACGTCTGCGGTAATCTGGATTTCTTTAATTATTCAATCACAACCAACCGTTAATTACCAGGATGTAAAGGGGATAAACGGGAGAATAGATGAGTGTCGATCGGCCTGTCTTGTCCACGGATTGTTTCTTCAATAGTTTGGGAGGCAGGGTGGGACAGGGCAGTGCACGTATTGTATTTGCTGAAAATGTTCCCTTTAATATCGGTGTTCCGGCTTGATGGAGAATTCTCGAAAGGGGAATTGGTTGGTTTTCAAATCATCGCAATAGTGTTTCAGGACTTCTCTAATTGAAGCAAAGGATAGCTGTTGCCATGGGATATCTTCGGGTGAGACAAGCTTAAGTTCAGAAGATTCGAAGCCGGGCTGAAAGTTGGTATCTTGAAGCATGGCCCGATACATGAAATACACCTGGTCAATGAATGGAAGATTGATCATTGCATACGGTATGATTTCAGTGAGCTCCGCACCCGCCTCCTCACGTGTTTCACGTATGGCACAGGCTCTTACACTCTCACCATTTTCAAGATAACCTGCCGGGAGTGTCCAGGTGCCAAGGGCAGGCTCAATGGCGCGTTTGCAGATGAGGATTTTCCCCTGCCAAAGGGGTATTACCCCGGCAACCATTCGGGGATTTGAATAGTGGATGGTCGAGCAGGACTGGCAGACATATCGAGGTTTATCGTCTCCCTCGGGTATTTTAAGCTCGACCGGCCCTCCGCATGCGGAGCAGAATTTCATCAGTGGGTTCTCCTGTCAAGTAAACGCTCATTGTTTCCTCCGTGTTCCTCGCCGGCGACCATATTGTGCTGCGAGTATGCTTTAGTTCTGAATGATTTTGGGAGTTGTTGCAATTGTTTTTTCTCTGAGCACATGCGCTTGAGGTATGGGCAGATTCAGTCAGATATCCAGATCATTAGTCTTATCTACCTGAAATGTTATGTTAAATATGTTTGTTGCGTGTGGTTTTAAAAGGGGCTAACAATAAGCCGTATAGTAGAAAAAACTACTATTAATATACAATAACACTATTATTGATTCTTGTTTGAACCTCCTTACTGTGTTCTCTAACGAGGAACAAGAACTCAGAGAAGAGATCGGGAAGAAGAGAACCAAATAGATAAAAATAAATAACGGAGGATGTCATGAGAGGAGAAACTATATCAAGCGTATATCAGACAGTTGAATGGGTACGGGACGAAAACGGTAAAGAATTTGCCTGTTACCAGGATGCGGTAGGCGACGATGGCAGGATTGATGAG
>QZLB01000319.1 GCA_004796425.1 Desulfobulbaceae bacterium
AAAGCTGTTAGCGCACATTTTTCCATTCACGTTCTGTCAATCATTTGCTATCTTTCAGGGATAGTAATACATGACGACCTCCCTGCTGCGATCCCGTCTTGATCCCATTTTGAACAACAACTAACTGTCAGCTGTGCATTAGTGTGAGCACCAGAACAGCACGTTATCAGCTCATTCGCATAGACTTGATGATAAGAATCTGTGCAATTCTCCCTGGAGGGAATGAAAAATGAATCACATTACAGGACGTAACCAAAAACAGGCTCGAAAAGGTGAGGGAGATATCAACATCAGCCACCACCGTGAACAATGGCATAAACAGAATACATCAGCGGCAGCTGATCGCTGGCTGGCAGAAGATAAAAAACATTTTCTTCATCAATCGCTTTCCACTCCCTGCCTCGATGTACTCATTAGTTGCAGCGGCTCCTCTATTGAAAATCTCGAAGGTAAGAAATATCTCGATTTCCACGGCAACTCGGTACATCAGGTTGGTTTTTCTCACCCCAGAATTGTGGCCGCTCTCACTGACCAATTACAGTCTCTCTCTTTCTGTACAAGGCGATATACCAATATACCAGCCATAGAACTTGCCAGCAGGCTAAGCGAACTCATGGGTGGCGGGTATCGGGCACTCTTTTCACCGGGAGCGACCTCCGCAGTGGGTATGGCATTGAAACTGAGCAGGATGGTCACTGGCAGGTTCAAAACCATCTCAATGTGGGACTCTTTTCATGGCGCATCGCTTGATGCTATTTCGGTCGGAGGTGAATCAATTTTCAGAGAAGGTGTGGGACCGCTGCTCACCGGATGTGAGCATGTTCCACCACCCGATTCCCACCATTGCATTTTCAAACCCGACGGAGACTGCGATGCGTGTGAACTCCGCTGTGCACGATACATTGAGTATATTCTTGATCGGGAAAAAGATGTCTGTGCAGTGATTGCTGAACCGCTGCGGTGTACAGCAGTAAATCCTCCGCCAGCTGGATTCTGGCGTTACGTAAGAGATGCCTGTGACAAGCATGGAACCTTGTTGATATTCGATGAGACCGCTCTATGTCTTGGCAGGACAGCCAAAATGTTCGCCCACCAACATTATGATGTCAAGCCTGACCTCCTCATCCTTGGCAAAGGTCTTGGAGGTGGGATACTGCCTTTTGCTGCGCTGCTGGCAAAGGATGAGTTCAACACCGTTGGCCATACCGCACTTGGACATTATACCCACGAAAAAAATCCTCTCTGCTGCAGAGCCGGCCTGGAAGTACTCAATATCATCAGGGATGAACGTCTGCTCCTTCGGGCTGAATATTTAGGAGCACAAATGCGCAACGCCCTGGACCGATTTCATACCAGGTTTGAGTGCATCACTGATGTCCGTTCTCTGGGACTGATGGCTGGTGTGTACCTGGATAATGATGATCTGGCTGAAGAGATCATGTACGAGTGCTTGACTAATGGTTTGAGTTTCAAAATTTCACAGGGGAAATGTTTGACACTGACGCCTCCTCTCACTATAGATGAGTCTGAGCTGCAGGTGGCACTGGCAATACTTGAGCAGGCTCTGGTAGTAGCGAGTAATAGAAAGATCAAAACGTGAGTGCAGGAAAAATTTTATAGGTAACAGATACACCATGCGATATATCAGTAAGCAACTCCCGCTCTATGTGCAGATCGCAGAAGGGCTGGCTGATCGGATCGAAGTCGGAGAACTCAAACCGGGTCAGAGACTGACTTCTGAGAGAGAATTGAGTGATGCATTGGGGGTTACCAGAGTGACACTGCGCCAAGCCCTCCATCTTCTTGAGGCCGAGGGTTTAATTACCCGAAAACAGGGCTCCGGTAATTATGTGGCCGAACCAAAAATCGAGCGGAAAACCACCCAGCTCAATCCATTTACCCAAGGAATGGAGCGTTCTGGATTTAAAACAGGCGCCGAAGTCACTCTGCAGGAGAAAAGAAGTGCCAAAATTTCAGTGGCTAATCGACTAAAAATTCCGGTATCCAGCGACCTCCATTACTATCATCGCATTCGAACGTTGAACAATGCACCGGTCATGCTGGAAAAATTCTATTTCCCCGTATCATATTTCCCGGGACTGGAAGAGATTGATTTTCACAACAGATCTGCATACGAAATCCTTAAAACCGAATTTAATATCGTAATAACAAGTGCCGAGCAGTCCCTCGAAGCTGTGGCTGCTTCGGAGTATGAGGCTGATCTATTAAGGATATCGGTCGGGGCACCCCTGCTTCTTGAGCGAAGGATCGGTTTTGATCAACATAACCGGCCGGTGGAATATGCCAAAGACCTCTATCGGGGAGATAAAATCAAGTTTCTTCTTGATACCCATATTGAAAAAGACATCCAGCCGTGAACTGGTATACATAGAACCTTGAGCCCTGCGATATTGCTACTGGTTTTCTTCCTGATTCAACCTACCGAACTACCATTTACCAAACCTGTTGTGAATACAGGTAACGTACTAATTATAATAATTTTTCACCTCATCTATTTCTAACAATTTTTTAACCGAGTTAATCATATTCTCATTTGCTTTCCCGTTTCAACCGCAGTACCTTGATTGCACCATAATTGGTATAGACCAATTAACCATTAATGTATCATCGGTATGGCAGCCTGATCGTTTGATCTGGGGAGGTCTGGCGGGATTATGCTTGCCATACCGGTTGATACCTTCAGAAAAGGAAATTACTGGCTCATGGAAGATTCTGTTGTTGAAAATCCATACCTATTGCTCACACCGGGCCCTTTAAGTACCACTCGGAGTGTTAAGGACGTAATGTTGCGAGACTGGTGTACCTGGGATAAAGATTACAATGCAATCGTCCAGAAGATCCGGGGGGAACTACTCAGGCTGGCAGAGGTTGACGATAATGAGTACACCACCGTCCTTATGCAGGGAAGCGGCACATTTTCTGTGGAGTCGGTTATAACCACGGCGCTACCGCATGACGGGAAAGTTCTGGTTGCGGCAAACGGAGCGTATGGTCAACGAATTGCTAAGATTGCCCAGCAGGCAGGCATTGATACCACCATCTGTGATTTTGGGGAGACCTCGCCTGTCGATATCAAAACCATTGACGAGCAACTTCGAACCGATCATCGTATCACCCATATTGCCGTCGTTCATTGTGAAACCACCACCGGCATGCTCAATGATATTAAAGCCATCGGTGAGTTAACGAGAATACAAAATAAAATATATATCGTCGATGCGATGAGCAGTTTTGGCGGTATCCCGATACCCGTGGACACAATAAATGCTGATTTCTTGATAAGCAGCGCCAATAAATGCATCCAAGGCGTGCCGGGCTTTGGCTTTATCATCGCCCGAAGATCAGCAATTGCACAGCTTGAAGGGCAGGCGCGGTCACTGAGCCTGGACCTCTATGATCAATGGCGGGTGATGGAGGAACAGTCAGGTAAATGGCGTTTTACCTCTCCAACTCATGTTGTAAGAGCCTTTGCCCGTGCTCTGACGGAACTGTCCGAAGAAGGTGGCATATCAGCCCGGTATGACCGATATCGTGAAAACCACCGAATACTAGTTGAGGGCATGATATCGCTGGGTTTCAAACCACTCCTGGAGAACGCTCTCCAGTCACCTATCATTACCGCGTTCTACAACCCGGCTCACCCCGATTATCAATTTGAAAAATTCTATAATGAACTCAAAGAAAAGGGCTTTGTTATTTACCCCGGAAAGGTGACGGACAAAGACACCTTCAGAATCGGCAATATCGGAGATATCAGGCCGGAAGATATGACAATGCTG
>QZLB01000261.1 GCA_004796425.1 Desulfobulbaceae bacterium
ATTCATCCTCCCCGTCACCGAAACCTAGTGCAGTTTCAAGTCACCTGCCTTCTACGATGATCTGCTGACTATCTCTACTAAGATCGCAGAATTAACCCGCTTTACCTGTAAATTTGTCTATAAGATCACCAGACATAATCCTGAGGCAGCCCGACCAACCCTGATCGCCAAAGGTTATACCATCCACGCAGCAGTAACCCGGGAAGGGAAACTGACCCGGCTGCCCGCTGATATCCTCGACAAATTAGCGGATTTGGCTCCCTCCAAATCATAGAAATCTGCCCCAGAGATTTTAATTGACACAACCGGGCAGAGTGGTATATTGCCAATTCTCAACGCGGGGTGGAGCAGTTTGGTAGCTCGTCGGGCTCATAACCCGAAGGTCGGGGGTTCAAATCCCTCCCCCGCTACCAGGATATTTCAAGGACTTACGGACAACATTCGTAAGTCCTTTTTTTATTTGTGCCTGCTCATTGCCGATACTTATAAAACAGGAGCTTAACAAAATGGCAAAATCGTCCCAGGATAGTGCTCTGAACAATGAGACATTAAAAACTATTTATGCCAGACATTCTATCCGCCAATTTGAAACCAGGCCGGTTGATAATGATACAATCAGAATGATTCTGGATGCGGCAAACCAGGCGCCTTCTGCTCATAATCAGCAATCCTGGCAGTTTATTACTATTAGGGAAGAAAAGAAGAGTGCGCTTTCAAAACTTGTTTCAAATCGTGCGGTGGATTTCCCAAAGCCATCATCATCAATATTACGTATGGCGGCCAGGAGCATAGCCAGCGCCCCTGTAATCATTGCCGTGAAAAACACTGGCAGCCTCATTCAACATGGTAGTGAGCTGTTCAGAATTGACAGAGATCAATCATTTGATTTCTTTCGGACAATGGAAATACAGAGCTCTGCCGCGGCAGTAGAAAATCTGCTCCTTGCAGCAACATCTTTAGGACTCGGAAGCGTGTGGTTGGGCATTCTTTACCTGATCAAGGATGACATTCTGGATTTTATCGGAGAAGAGAAAGGCGAGTTTATGGCTGTAGTACCAATAGGTTACCCCAAAAAAACAGCCAAAGGACCAAAGAAAAAATCCCTTGATTATGTTCTGAAAGATCTGAAGTAAACACCAACAGAGCATGAAGGTGAGGGTGCCAGCGGGCATAATCTCCGAAAGTTTGGATGGATACGACTACTCCAGGAATACCGGATTTCTTGCCGAGGATGAGTTTGAATTATTTCATCAGGCTTTTAGTTCTGTACTGGCTGAGCTTGGCCAGTAGTTTGCGATAATACAAGAAGAGCCTTCAGAAAAATTTAGAAGCTGATCAACAAAAAAGAACCTTATCAGATTTGGTGGAGTTTTACTTTGAAGGTAGCTGGAAGGAGGGACTAGTTCTGCTCGTCGATATCAATCATACAGGTTCTGTTTCGACCACTGTTTTTTGCCTGATACAGGCACTTGTCAGCCGCTTCAATGAAGGCGACCAGGCTTCGGTCGTGCGTTGGTCGAATAACTGCTGCCCCCATACTGCAGGTGACAATACTGCTCACCTCAGAACTGGGATGTGGGATGTTCAGGTCGTTGAGCATCTGTGTGATCTTTTTTGTGATTCGTGACGCACCTTCAAGGTCGGTTTCGGGTAAAACAATGCAGAACTCCTCTCCACCATACCGGGCTAGGAAATCTGACGAACGGCGAAGCACCTTTTTCAGCTCCTTGGCCACCTGTTTCAGACAGTCGTCACCCGAGATATGTCCGAGATGGTCATTGTAATTCTTGAAATAATCAATATCGAACATGATCAGTGCTAACTGTTTTGAGGAATGTATTGCGTTTGTCCACTCCTCCTTAATTACCTCGTCGAAATGTCTGCGATTTGGGATTCCTGTGAGACCATCACAATTGGAGAGATTTTCAAAAAAATCACGGTGCATTTTCAACTCAAGGTGGGTTTTGATCCTTGCTTTCAAGATGGGAAAGCTGAAAGGCTTGGTTACATAATCAACAGCGCCCAATTCCAGGCCTGTTGTCTCATCTTTTTCACTATCCATCGAGGTGATGAAGATAACGGGAATATTGAAGGTTTTAGAATTTTCTTTCAACTGCCGACAAACTTCGTATCCATCCATGTCATCCATGATGATATCAAGGAGAATCAGATTGGGCGGCTGAGTGGACTGTGCAATTTCCAGTGCTTTAATTCCGCTGGTTGCCACCCTTATCTTATAGTCCTTTCTCAGCATTTCCCCAAGAATTTTAAGGTTAACTGGTGAGTCGTCTACAAGCAGGATTGTGTCTGTCTGATTTTCTAATCTAGTCATTTCATCCGGTTTTCGAGAACCACGTCATATTCCAAAGCGATAGTACGGAGCGTTGCCTGGGCCTGCTCAAAGTTGAAATCAGTGATATTTCTGCCAAGTTCGTCGATTAGTGTATTGCCCTGTTGAGGCGACAGTGCCGCGGCAAGTCTTTCATAGCATGAAAGCGCATCAATGTCTGATGCTCTGGTAAGGTACCAAAGTTTGTGGATCAGGGATCCAATGTCACTCTGCTTCGGTTGATCATCTGGCGTATCAGCCTTTATGGCCTTCAACTGCTCGGCCGACTCAATGACCTCCCTGAGGTGTTCCAAAAGGACATTCAATTCGGTTGACTCTGAGATAGAGACATGCTTACGATCTGAATCGATGGAAAGCTTTTCAATCCTGCCTATACTTGCATAAATATTATAGGCCGACATATTACCAGCAGCACCTTTCAGCTTATGAAGCGTTCTACTCAATGCATCATTATCACTTCGGGCAATGCCTTCGATAATTTCCTCCCGTGCAGTCTCACACCGCCTCCCCAATTCAATGAGTAACTCCAGGAAAACCTGGGTATTTCCGTTTATTCGGGCAAGGCCCTCTACCACGTCGATACCTTCAATCTCGTCAGGGAGAAGCGGTACTGTCCCTGTAGACATGTCAGGCGGGACAGAGAGTTTGATTGATTCGGACTCAATGTCCAGTCTGGCTGCGGTATTAAGCCGGTTATGTATAACTCTGGTGATGACCTCCGTACTGATTGGTTTTGTGATATAATCATCCATTCCTGCCTGCAAACACTTCTCCCGATCACCCTGCATTGCGTGAGCTGTCATGGCGACGATATGATTTGGAGATAATTTCCTTTCACCTTCGATCCTGCGAATTTCCCTGCTTGCTTCATAACCGTCCATCTCAGGCATTTGCACATCCATCAGCACCAGGTCGTATGTGTTTTGAAAAACGAGCGACACCGCCTCCCGACCATTCGATGCAATATCTACCTTAACTCCCATGCCGGTGAGTATCTCGTTTATGACTCTGCAGTTAATTGGATTATCTTCTACAACCAGGATTAAGGTCTGCGAAAGGGTATCCTGTGAATCACCAACAAGGTTTTGACGAATTCCAGTTATCGACTCCTTCTGCCATCTCTTTCTATCTCTGCCGGCCAGCATCATAAGTGTCTGGAAGAGGCGTGACTGTTTTATCGGTTTATCAAGAACCTGGAGCTGATGATCCGGAAGCAGCATCTTTGTGTCTTCAAAACCGTTATTGTCTATTAATCCAAGAATGGGAGGGCAATCGGCCCTTATCTTCTTAAGGCGCTGATGGTCCATCGTGTCAAAATCAACAACGACAACATCATAGGGCGGGACCTGCTCCGAAGGCTCTAGTTTATGTTCTAATTGAGATTCTGATTCAGCGAAAGCATATGTCCCGTTGAGGTAGCCCAATGTTTTGGTTAGGTAGTCGATGTAATTTGGGTTTGATGTTGCGACAAGCATCTTTATTTCGTCATGGTCTAAAGGAATTGAATGAACACTGCTTCCGCTCCTCGCACTTTTCTTGAATTGTGCAGTGAAGCTGAAGCTTGAACCTTCGCCTGAGGCGCTCTCAACCCAGATCCTTCCTGCCATCAATTCAACAATTTTCTTTGATATCGCAAGCCCCAGTCCTGTTCCGCCATATTTTCTGGTTGTAGAAGTATCTGCCTGTGCAAAAGATTCAAACAAGGTTTCCACTTTCTCAGGCGGAATGCCGATGCCGGTATCTTTAACTGAAAATTGCAGGATGAGGTGATTATCATTTCGATCAGCAGGTTTAACCTGGATCGTGACTTTGCCCACATGAGTGAATTTTATGGCGTTATTGATCAGGTTGGTGAGGACTTGTCTCAGACGTATGGGATCGCCCTCAATGAGCGCTGGAATTTTGGGGGAGATATCAAGAAAGAGATCAATATCCTTCTTTTTGGCCTGTTCGGAAAACATATCGAGAAGATCATAGAGCTGTTCAGCCAGATCGAAGGTAATCATTTCAATCGTCAGTTTGCCGGCTTCTATTTTGGAATAGTCAAGGATGTCGTCGATGATTGTCAACAGGGTCTGGCTAGAATGATTTATGATGTCAACATATTCCCGCTGTCTTTCATTGAGCCCCGTTTTTGAGATGAGTTCTGAGAAACCGATGATTGCATTCATGGGCGTCCTTATTTCATGGCTCATATTGGCGAGGAATTCGCTCTTTGCCAGTGTTGCTGTTTTCGCCTCTTCGGCCATGAAATTGGCATGGGTAATGGCTTCTTCCAGTTTAAGATTGACACCGATCAACTCGCTGTTGGCTCGCTCTGCTTCTGTTTTAGCCTTCTGCAGCTCTTCCTGGGCTTTTTTGTAGAGAATGATTTGTGAGAAAAGGCTTGAGAAAATCTCAAGCGGCCGAACTGTTTCTTCTGATGGTTTTTGCCCAGATTTCGACATGTCAACAGAGATAACACCGATGAACGCCCCATTCTGGTCAACCATTTTTACGAACAAATTGTCTTCCGGGTGCCAACTGCCATCGCCAGGAGGCTCCTCACCCTCCCCAAATATTGTCGCGTCATCCCTCAGCAGATGTTTTTTGCTGTGTGGGATGTAATAGCTGATCTGGCTGATTTTGGTTGCTCCTTCAAATGCTCTTGAAAACCACTGTTTAGACATCTCTTTTGTCTGCAGGTGCATGACGGTCTCATCAGGCAAGCCGGCATATCCTATGATCTTTCGAAACGGTGGCAACTCAGTAAAGAGTGAGATGAGAACTCTCTGGTAGTCAGAGTATTCGACAATCGCCCTGGCAATGTTGTCATAAATGGATTGCTCATCCTTCATTGCAATAATCGATGCGGCAGCAAGGCTGAAATGTTCGGTTTGCTTGGAAAGATTCTTTAACTGGAGCTCGCTGTGTTCAAGTGCCTGCTCCGCCCTTTTTTTGTCGATGGCCTGAGCAATCTGGTCTGAGACAGAAATGAGGAGTTCTCTGTCCTTGGGTGTGTAGAGTTCTGAGTTGGTATAGCTCTGGGTGACCATCACCCCGATTGTGTCACCTTTTACCTTTAGAGGAACTCCAAACCAGACAAGCGGAACATGACCAATCACCTGATTTTTGAGTGCCCGCTCTTTGAGCTGAGTTTCGTCAAGATATACTGGTGCTCCCGAAGTAATTACCCAGTTTGTCAAAGAGTTTGTATCAAGTGCCTGAATGTGCGTATCACCGAAATCGTCATATTCGTCCACATAGTAGGGAAAGGTGATTCGGTTCTGTTCCTTGTAATGGAGCGCTATAAAGAAATTGGTAACATCGATAACGTCTGCAAGCGAGTTGTGTATAACCTGATATAGTTCCTTGAGGTTCTGGGATGCACTAACCGCACTTGAAATTTTAAACAGCGAACGGTTGATGTTCTCGCTCTTGAGCAGGGCCTCTTCCTCGCTTTTCCGGTTGATGGCAATGGCAATCTGTCCGGAAATGATGTTGAGAAATTCAACTTCCTTGTCGCTATATGGTGTATCATCCTTGTATTTTTGGGTGACCATTATCCCGGTCAGCTTCTCTTTAACGAAAAGGGGGATACCAATCCATGCGGTTGGGAGATGGCCGGTGATCAAGTTTTTCTCACTTCTTTCAATCAGTTCCTCTCTGTTGTATACTTTTGTCTTGCGCGCTCTAAACACGGTACTACTCAGGGAACTCTCTTTGAGGTAGTGCTGACTCAAATTTTCAAAATCATCATACTCGTCGACAAAATAAGTAAAAGTGATGAGGTTTGTGGTCTCATCGTAAAGGGCGATGCAGAAGTTGGTGGCATCAATAACACGGTGCAGCGAGGAATGGATTGCCGCGTAGAGGTCCTGGAGGCTTTCCTCGGTATTAACGGCGTTTGAGATTTCATATAATGTCTTTGTTATCGCTTCACTTTCTCTTCTCTTGTCCTCCTCCTTTTTACGGTCTATGGCAAGTGCAACCTGGTCAGACACCGCCATGAGAATATCGGCATCCTTCTGACCGAATTTATATGGATCGGTATGACTCTGGACGATGATCGCTCCAATAACCTGTTTTTTTGCCCTAAGGGGGACTCCGAGCCAAAGCTCACTTGGCGTCCCCACCAATTCCTTATTAATTCGCCTGGACCGGGCATAAGCATCATCTTTGGTGAAAAAAACAGGAGTGCCTGTAAGCAATACCTCGGAGAGCAGGGTTCCTGAATTGCTCACATTGACATATTCATTCCGGGTATCGTTTTTATCATCAACAAAGTAAGGGAAATAGGCGAAATCACGTTCAGCATCATAAGCTGCAATCCTGAAATTACTGGTATCGATTATATTGCCAAGAATTTCGTGAATGGAAGCGTACAATTCATCAAGGTTTTCGGTCGTGTTGACTGCATTTGCAATATTGAAGATAGCTTTTGTGATTTCTTCATTTTTTTGCAGGGATTCATCCCAGAGTCTCAGATGAATAGCACCTGCGGCAACATTGGAGATGGTCGATAACAATGCTTTGTCATAATGGTTTAGGGGGTTCTCGCCGGAATAACTTTCACTGACCAGGAATCCAAAGAGTTGCCCCGTTTCATCGTTGAGTGGCACTCCCAACCAACTTTCTGGTCGATCTGCAGGTAATCGATACTCAAAACTGTCAAACCTGCTTTTCAGATCATCCTCAGAGAGAAGCAGAGGCTCCCTCGATGACATGATGGATCTGCAGAATGAGTACGTCGCACTGGCTGTGAATTCGTCAGTGTTATCATTTCCCTGAAGTACGGAATGATAAACGAATGAAAAACTATCCTTATTACGATCATAAAGGATAATTGAAAGTGCTTTGGGAAAATCAAGCTTTTGAACAGCCCTGGTAATGGCTTTATAAATCGAATGAGACCCGGCTTTCTGTATCGCAGCTTTTGCGATTTCCAATTGAGCGGCCTGGAGATTGTGGTGGTGTTTCTCGGCTGTTGCTTGCTTTTTGACCATTGTTTCTTCAGAGATGCTTTGTCGATCTGTTATAGTTCCCTATTCTTCTAAGAAGTCTATGCCAGCTGTCTGGAGAAGTCAAAGAGTGTGAGAGGATAAGTAATCGCTCTATTTGCCAAGGGAAAACAGTTGCCGAAATGTTCAAGATGCTTGGAGTCAGAGATGTCACCCGTTACCGCTGGCTGATTTAGATATCTGCTTCTCTGAGTTTAGCGATAATATCTTCAGGACGGTAGTGTTTCTTCGAATTGGTTCTCTCCTCTATAAATCGGTCCTTTTACATAACATAAATCTGGACCGCTTCGAGGGGCAGGTCCGTCCCGAAACTTCGACCGCGGAAGTCCGTGCTTGGCGAACATTATCGAAGATGGGAATCCACCGGTCAAGAGGTAGTGATCGGGGTGGATTTGGCAGGAACCTCCATTCTCATATCAACTTCCTGGTGGAGTATTCCTGCGCTGGCAAAAACAATGACATCGGAGTCATTCTGTTCTATGGAACTCAACATTTCAAAGGCGCGTTCTATACTCCCTGCAAAGCTCACCGGCTTGTCAGGGTTGTGGACTTGTAGGTGTTCCGCGAATTCCTCTGATGAAATTAAATGGTCATAACGAGGGTTGGATTGTTCACGTATCGGCGTATAAATACTTACCACGATCACCACATCTGCCTTTTCGATCGCAATTGCAAACTCCCGAGAAAAACTATAACAACGCTCAATACTGTGTGGTTCAAAGACAAGTATTTTGCGGCGATGAGGATGTTTTTCCTGTACGCTCTCCAAGCAGGCTTTTATCTTCTGAGGATTGTGTGCGTAATCTTTGTAGAGCAAGTTATTCGACGCATTCTCACCAATATACTCAAACCTTCTGGTCACTCCTTTGTAGCTATTCAGTGCCTCCAAAATATCATGTCGAGGTATGTTGAGTTGCATACCAACAAGATATGCTTTCAAGCCATTCAACAGATTGTGCGTTCCGGGAAATTGCAAATCGAATTCTTTCATTACCTGTTTATGGAGGCGTACATCAATTATATCCAAGTCCTTCCTCATAGCTTGAAGCTGATCAACAATAGCGCTTTCATTATTGCCTGATAGATCAACAACAATCGTATTCCTGGTAGGAAGGAGAAATTTTTTAAAGGCTTCGTTATAGGCAGCTTGGTCCTCAAAATAATCGGTATGATCCAAATCGACATGAGTCACCACACTAATCCAGGGATTCGGGGTAGTGAGCAGAAATTTCTCCATATATTCATCGGCCTCCAAGACAAAGAGGTCGGTTTCTGAAGTCAAATTTATACTCTTATTCAAACCAATAATCTGATCTTTGTCGCATGCTGCGTAATTCGGTTCCCCTACGGTTTGGGTAAGGAGCCAGATTATCATTGCCGTTGTTGTTGTTTTCCCATGGGTTCCAGTAACCGCAATGGTTCGATACTCCCTGGTCACGAGTCCGAGTAACTCGGCACTACAAATATGGGGAAGGTTAAGCTTATAGGTCTGTTCAACTTCAGGGTTATCAAGACTTGGGGCATTAGGAAATACTACCAGATCTATATCTGGGGTAACGTATTCTGCATTATGTCCTTCCGGGTACAAAATTCCTTTTTCCCGCCAATATTCACCCTGCTCATTGCCTTGATCATATTCTGATGCGGTTAGATGTACTCCACGGTTATATAAAACGTTGGCACTAAAACTACTGAAACTCGATGAGATTCCTATGAAATGAACTTTGCGCAAAGTCTCAATCTGAATGTTCTGCAAGGTACGAACCTCCAATCGTTTTGCTTGTTGAAATTCCATCGTAATCGTTCATCTCAATCCTTGGTAGGGTAAAGTGTTTACTTGAGAAACAGATCTAAAATAATTTGCTATTGGCTGAGGCTAATGAGCGTGCGTTACCTTAACTGGTTGTGATTTACGATGCAAATAGAAGGATATGGTACTTGAGCATGACAATCAGAAAAATAAGGTAATTGGAGCAGCACAATTTCTAATTCCACGTGTTGGCAAACGAGATCAGACAACATCAGAATACCACACCTCATGGCTCAATTACCGATAGGCTGGGGTACAAACCCAACCTATCACCATGACATTTCAGTGGTTTACCCAAGAATAGTTCTTTTTTCATTCCCAGCTCTTTGACGCAGAGCCGATTAATTTCAGTTTGAGTAGGGACTGAGATTGGTCAATTGAATGGCGTCAATCAGCTGTTGGGTGTAAGCCTGTTGTGGACTACGTAAAACGTCATCAGTAGCACCACGTTCAACGATGGTGCCACCTTTCATCACGGCAATATCATCTGCCATGAAGTCAACTACACTCAGATCGTGGCTGATAAACAGCATGGAGAGGTTTCTGGTTTGTTGAATATCCTTCAGCAGGTTGAGTATCTGTGCCTGTACCGATACGTCCAGTGCAGAAACGATTTCATCACAGATGAGGAAATCGGGATCTAAGGCCAGGGCCCTGGCAATGCACACCCTTTGCCTTTGACCGCCAGATAGCTGGTGGGGATAACATCGTAAATGTTCGGGTTGTAAACCAACTTCAGCCAGCAATGACAGAATTTTATGCCTGCCTTCCTGTCGATCGATTTTGCCTATTATCCGAAGTGGTTCCATAAGAATGGCTTCCAC
The DNA here is from genome assembly GCA_004796425.1 of Desulfobulbaceae bacterium. Taxonomy (GTDB): domain Bacteria; phylum Desulfobacterota; class Desulfobulbia; order Desulfobulbales; family Desulfocapsaceae; genus MADRE3. The sequence goes on from QZLB01000261.1 coordinate 9,985, forward strand.
CCTCAGTCGAGGATTCATCGCACCCTGAGAATCCTGAAATATCATCACACACCTTCGCTTCCATTCTTTCTGTTGCTCGTGAGTCAAGGTATGCTGATACCGGTCAAAAAGAGATATCCTGCCACTAATGGCTTTGATCAACCCGATTACTGCCAGGCCGACGGTGGTTTTACCGCTTCCCGATTCTCCAACCAGGCCCATTGTGCAACCACTCCTCACCTCCATCGTCACAGCTTTTACCGCGTGGACCTGTTTCTTGGTAATACGTTTAGCGTTGAAGATGACATTGAGTGTATCAATTTTTAGGACAATGGCGCCTTTTTTCTCTTTTATTTGTCTATGAGCAGTGAAAAGAGCTCCATCGCCATCCGCATTGCTATGCTCTAGGGTAGCCAGTCTTTCTCTTTTACTCCCCAATTCAGGGCGGCATGCAATGAGCGCTTTGGTGTACGGATGAGTCGGTTGCGAGAAGATTTTTAAAACATCACCCTGCTCGACAATGGTTCCCTGCTGCATCACAGCCACATGATGCGCCACTGCATGAATAACCGCCAGATCATGCGAGATGAAGAGCATTGACATCTGGCGCGTCATCTGCAATCGGGTCAAAAGCTTGAGAATTTGCGCCTGAATTGTCACATCAAGAGAGGTTGTGGGTTCATCGGCAATGAGAAGAATAGGGTCGCAGGCCAATGCCATGGCGATCATAACCCGTTGCTGCTGGCCACCGGACAGTTCATGCGGGTAAGCATGATAACGTTCTTCCGGTTCAGGTATACCCACTTCCTGAAAAAGCGAGACTACCTGTTGATATAAGGATTTACTGGTGACCTTCCCATGGGTTATCAGCACCTCTCTCACCTGCCTGCCGACGCTCATCAAGGGATTGAGACAACTGGACGGCTCCTGAAAAATAAACCCTATTTGGTTGCCTCTCAGTGTACGCATTTCTTTTTCACTGATCCCAAGCAACTCTCTGTTATCAAATAAAATGCTGCCATTGAGACTGGGTGAGGCACTTCTGGGTAGAAGGTTGACGATTGAAAGCGCAGTCATAGATTTTCCTGATCCAGATTCTCCGACCAGTCCCAGGGTCTGTCCAGGATATATGTGCAATGATAGTTCATTGACGGCAGTGATATTTTGCCCGTCCCGTCGCAAGGAAAGTGTAACATCGCACAACCGCAACTGAGGATGGGCAAGAACCGATGAGGCATGACCGTTTATCTTCACAGTCACCTCTTCAATCGCGGGTCAAGAATGCGTTGCAAGATATCGGTGATAAAATTTGCCACTACTACCGAAAGCGCCAGATACAAGATCACTGCCTGAACAACCGTGTAGTCGCGTCCTTGAATTGAACTCAATGCAAGGCTAGACATACCGGGAAGTCCAAATAACACTTCCATGGTTATACTACCATTGACAAGCCCAGCCAGGATAATACCGCCCAGGGCCAGCGCAACAGTCAGTGAATTGGGTAAGGCATGAAAAAAAACAATCCGAAGTGGTGTTAATCCTTTGGCCCGAGCTGTACGGATAAAACTCGATTCCATACACTCTTTAAGGTCTTCGTGTAACGGTTTGACAATCTGACCAGCGACATCAATCCCTAAGATAAGTGAGGGCAGCCAAATATTGCCCATATGATTGGTCCATCCCAACCAGATGACGAACACAAGAATAGCAGCAACTCCAACGGAAAAAGTGGGGAAGGCAATGGACCAGATATTGATCCCATTAACGAGCCACTCAAATATGGACCCCGGTCTAACCGCAGCCGCCGTGGCAACACCAATACCTATGGCAAGGCCGATCGCTAAGCTAAAAGATGCAAGTTTGAGCGTTATTGGTACAGCATGTAATATCATATCTTTGACGGGACGTACGTATCGCAATGAAATACCCAGATCACCAACCGCCATTTTCTTAAACCATTTATAGAATTGGACTGTAACCGGCTGATCCAGGCCCAGTTCCTGTCTAAGTTCTGCCTGTTCATGTGCATCAAGAGCTCCCTGATATGCCTTAAGATCAACGACATCCCCAGGGATAGCCCGAATTAGAAAAAAAACCGCAACAGCTATACAAATCATGAGCCCAAGTGCACGAACCGTTGCCAGCAAAAGCCCATAAAGAGTTACCGCAGCTCTTTTGATTACCATCGTTTTCATTTCTAAGAACCACAGCGCAACGGATCAAAACGAAGGCGAACGGCATCACCCAGCATCGCAAAACCGAAAGTCACCATAGACAGTGCAGCAACAGGGGCAATCATTGCATGTGGTGCAATTTCTATGAAGTCAAGTGCGTTGGCGATCATTCTGCCCCAGGTGGGTGTCTCAGGTGATACTCCGAGACCAAGAAAACTAAGAACAGATTCCGTGACAATGGCTCGTGGCAGAATGATTGCTGTCTGGGTAATGAGTGCGCCGATGATGTTGAGAAAAACATGGCGTTTTAAAATCGAAAGCCGTCCCACACCCATGGAGCGCGCAGCAGCAACATAACCGGAGGCCATCTCGCGAAGATAGGTATCCCTGGCAATTCGCGCAAAATTTGGTGAAAAGGCAATACCGACAGCAAGTATAACCGAAGGTATGCCGGGTTGCAGGGTTACCATCATCGCCAAAGCAAAAAGTACTCCCGGCATTGCCCGGATCAAATCAATGATGCCATACATTATGTAGTCGACAACGCCGCCGATACTTACCGCCAGCAGTCCCAGGCCAACACCAACCAGCAAGGCGACACCGGTGGCACCGGCGGCAACCATCAGACTCAAACGGGTTCCATAAACGAGCCGTGAATAGACATCTCTGCCAAGGCTGTCAAGCCCGAGCAGGTGTGTCTTCGAGGGTGGCTGGTTGATAAGCAGCAGATCTTGCTTCAGGGGGTCGGCGGTAGTAAAAAGATGACCACCAAAGGCCAATACCAGCGCCACACCGAGGATCAAAAACCCAAGTATGGTTTTCGAATCAGCGAAAAAAGGCTTTCTCTCTTGGCGCGGAGGAAGATCTTTGACGAATGCTTCCTCAGCGCCGAGAATTTGACAGGTCTTTTCTGTGTTACATGTCATGATTGATACCGGAGAATACTTTCTCCTGCACATTCATTATTTTTTCAGCCACGCAAACGCAATGCCGCTGTCAGGTCTGTGCATGGAGTAAGTCCAACCCATTTTAAAATCTTGAACTTCGTTGCGAACACCAAAGAAATTTGGCGCATGACCTGCGACGACGGTATAGTAGTAATCCAGAGCACGCTGCCATGCCATCAGGTAAAGCGCACGGCGTCGTTCATCATCCACCGTTGAAACCGCATCTTCACAAAGTTTGTCAAACATGGGATCCTGCACACCACCCCATAATCCAGGGTTTGGACCATCAGTCATCATCCTGACAAAACGCATGAAGATATCTGCTCGAGGGCCTGACGCAAAGGGTGCCAAATCCCAGTCAAACTGCATTAATTGTTTCATGGCCGCCAGGTCGTCGAGTGCGAGATGCTCAACTTTAAAACCGAGTTGCTTGACCATTTGTACAGCCACCTGGGCATAGTCTGCCGTTTGCCAGGAAACGATTTTCATGGTGATATCTTCAGGAACAACACCTTCTTCTTTCAATATTTTTTTTGCCAGCTCAATATTGGGCTCGAGATGGGTATCTGCTTCATGGAGGGTCTCTGACCAATAGAAGGTACCAGGTTTAGCCATCTGATTGGTAATAATTCCATTTTCCTTGGCAATGAAATTCATGTAGGCTTTTTTATCCAGAGCATAGCTAATGGCCTGCCGTACCTTCACATTGTCAAATGGTTTGCGGGGACTGCGATTGTTGAAAGACCAAAAGTACCATCCCGTATCCTTGATAGGCTCCAGAGTAATATCCTTTTCTTTTTTGACTTGCGGCAAATGCTTTCCGCTTAATTTTGAAATATGGTAATCCCCGGATCGTAACCCAAGTGCTGGTTGACTTTTGTCTCGCAGATCAAATTCTACAGCATCCAGGTATGGCTGCCCCTTCATCCAGTACTGGTCAAACCGTGGGCAGTGTATACTCACCTGGGGGTTCCACGTACCAAACATAAATGGTCCGGTTCCGATCGGTTGGGTGATGGTCTTGTCCCAACCCTCAGACTCGGGTGCCATTATCCACAGCTCTGATATCAGGTTTAAAAAGGGTGCATAGGGCTCACTCATTTTTACCACGAACGTATATTCACCAGGTGTTTCAAAACCTGATATTTTTTTCATGGCACCGGAAAGCCACCCCTTTTCTACCTCACTTTTTACACGGCTGAAGTTTTGCATCACATCATCTGCCGTCATCGTCCTGCCATTATGAAATTTCACCCCTTGGCGAATGGTAAAGGTGTATGTTTTTCCATCTGGGGTAATCTCCCAGCTTTCTGCCAACCACGGAACCGGTTGACCAGTATCAGAAATACTGGTGAGACTCTCAACGAATACCTGAGGAACGCCGATTGATCCGGTATGTCTATGGATATCGGAGGTATCCAGGCCGATGGTGTTGATTTTCAACACCCCGCCCCGTTGCGGAGCTGACGCCCAGACTGGTTGGCTCAACATCAAAAGTACCGCTACCGTACTCAGTAGGGCAAACCAGGTTGATAATCGGTATGACTTCTCTCTTGCCACTTTCATTAACTTTCTCCTTAATTTCTTGTATTGGTGATTAATTTTGTAAATCGCCGTATACGGCAGGCAGCCTTGATTTTATACACACTGCAAAGGTTGACCTTCTATTGCATCAAATGGTTGTTCAAGAAAGTGCAGGATGGTTGGTGCTATACTTATCGGTGACGCTGGTACAGTCACCTCCTTTCGGCCTTGGAAAATTCCTCCCTCTACCATCAAAAACGGACGCTGGACAAAGGCGCCTAACCCCCCGTGAGAGCCACAGCCGATAGCCAAATCCCCACCAGGGTCCTTGGCGATAAAGCATTCACCGGCTATACCATGGGCATTTGGTTTATCAGAATGGTACAGATCAATAGCCAGATCTGGTCCGTGATGTCCGTCTTGGCCGATATCATTGAGCTCCTGGTTGGCGTAGACTTGACTGACCCACGGTTGACGGGACAAAAAAGAAGAAATAGCTGTGCACTGCTGTTTATACTCCGGCGACAAATAGATCAGGGCCGCACTGCCATTGGGAGCAACGACGATCTCTTTAGAATCATGAGAGTTTTTAAAGCCATTTTCAATTAGATAGTCATCGATGGGAACAATCAGTTCAATTGTCTCCTGCCCATGATCTGAACAGATAATTACCAGCGGGTCTACTCCATCAATCGCATCAATGGTTTTTAACACTTCCGCAACACATTGATCAGCTCTACGAACTGCCTGAAAATGCTCATCAGAACCAAGAGGATGGTGATGCCCGGTAAAATCTGGTTCACTCAACCATAGGACCGAATAAATTGGTTTACGTTCTGCAAGGATCTCTTCACAGAATCGTCTGGTCATCTCCATATCACCGCCGGTCCCCTTTCTGATATTGAGCCCCTCATTACTACCAAGCGGCTTGCAACCGGGACCAAACGACCCTGCCGGATGGTATACATAGCCGAAGCCGTCCGGGTCATGAAAATAAGCCGCACCAGGTGAAACGTTTGAAAAAACAATCGATTCACCAAGAGGTGCTAATCGCTCTGCAAGAACGGGAACGTTCAGCGTCCTTCCCCTTAATCGCCGAAGCCTATCGCGAAAATCGGGATTACCAACACTGCGCACTTGGAGCCCTTCCTCTTCCTGCAAAGCAACTACATTGCCAGATAAGCCATGGGTGCCTGGTTGACAACCAGTTGCTATAGAGGCAGAGATAACCCGAGTAGTTGAGGTAAACAGGCTGCGGTAATTAGTATAACGATGGGCATTTTGAGAGAACTGGCAGATTGCAGGTGTCAACTCAGGACTAATCATATCTGCTCGCAGGCCATCACAGACAATGAGTACTATCGACTTCCTGTCCATATTCTTATTCCTGGTGTGAAAATTTATGGTGACGGTCGCATTCTCAATGCTTGTCTTTTTGCTTGAGGAGTACTTTCCAAGCTATAAATCACGGTTGACCACGCTCCCCCGATCTTCCCTGAATATACTGAAGCCACACACACCGTTTTTCCGACCAATTATAAGAAACACAGCCACCATTAAGACTATGTCACATGGGAATTAAGACTCAGTCAGGTGAATATTTTATTTAATAAACAAATAGTTACAAAACACTCATTACGTAGTTGCAACACTGGCAGGGGCCAGATGCATGCATGGGGCCCCGGATGAAAAAAGATTGCAAATTTCAATAAGATTAATTTCCCATTTGCTTAGATAGGGTCGCCAGCAATTACAAAAAACCTCTGTTCTTTTGGATTTAGGTAGCTCTATTTGATGGAAAGGAAGAAAGAAGAATATAGCATCAGAGAAAAGAGGGTTCAAAAATGGTAATGAGTTAGTTAGGGAGTGCTATTGATTCACTCGCAGACCAAATTGAAATCATTGCTCCGCAAATCAAAAAATGCGTAACCTCATGGCGATTCCGTTTATTATTTTTAATCAGAGCGTGGGCACCATCAACAAGGAAATGCCTGACGAAGTAGAGACTATTTCTTTGAAAACAAAGTATTATCTGCTAGAAAAGCAAATAATTGATGTCTCAATTTATTGATTATTCATTCCTTGTGTTGATTTCAACTATCTTCTTAAGGAACTATTATTTATGAGTTTAAACCCATTTTAGTATTTTCATCACCTTTCTCACTAATGATTCATTGCATACGAGGGAATTACGATGGATGATCTTCTCTGGATAGGCCCGGCACTTATATCAGGTATTGCAGCCTCCCGTTTTAATTTGCCACCGATGGTCGGCTACCTGCTTTGTGGTTTTGTCTTGAATCTCTCCGGTGTGTATGACCACGACCGGTTGACAATGATCGGGAACCTTGGTGTTACCCTCTTACTTTTTACCATCGGCCTCAAACTCGACCTGCGCTCACTTTTTAGACCGGTAATCTGGGCGGGAACCACAATTCATACTTTTATCGTTGTCTCGGTCTTTGGCACCCTAATTTATTGGGCAAGCCTTGCCGGCCTTAAAGCATTCATGGGCATTGATTTTACAAAAGCACTCCTAATCGGTTTTGCTTTAAGTTTTTCAAGTACGGTGTTCGCCGTAAAAACTTTGGATGATAAAGGAGAGTATCATTCAAAGTATGGTCAGACCGCCATCGGCATTCTGATAATGCAGGATATATTCGCGGTGATATTTCTCGCAGCCTCCACTGGAACATTACCATCGGTCTGGGCACTTGGCCTGATGGGACTCATTCCCCTGCGAATTTTTCTCATGCACCTCCTGCGTCAGGCGGGACACAGCAGTGAGTTACAAACCCTTTATGGACTTGCCCTGGCTTTTGGGGGGTATGCACTTTTTGATGCCGTCGATGTGAAAGGAGATCTCGGTGCGTTGATAATCGGTGCCATGCTGGCTACCCATCCGCTGGCTGAAGATGTCTCCAAGCGACTATTGGCCTTCAAAGATATCCTGCTCGTCGGTTTCTTTCTAAGTATTGGTATGTCTGGAAACCTGACACTTTTCTCCCTCTCGGTCGCGCTGCTTCTTTCAGTTTTGGTCATCTTCAAAACTGTTCTCTTCTTCGGACTGTTCACCCGCTTCGGAATGCGTGGCCGCCGTGCTCTTCTATCATCTTTAACACTCTCAAATTACAGTGAATTTGGATTAATCGTTGGGGCTCTCTCTGTCGCGAGTGGTTGGTTAACTGAGGACTGGCTGGTGACGATTGCACTCGCATTAACCATGACCATCATCATTGCCTCACCGATCAATGCAAACGCAGACCAAATCTGTGACCGATTACGATCATTAATCAGGAGATTCGAGACCAAAGAGGCCTTGCCCGAGGATGAGTTACCTGACTTTAATAATGCCAAAGTTACCATCGTTGGTATGGGCAGACTCGGCACCACTGTTTACGACGCGTTGATTGGAGCATTCGGAGAATCTTTGATTGGAATCGACAGCAACCCGGAGGTAGTTGAGATACACCAGCACGAAGGTCGAAATGTAATCTGTGCTGACGCAACCGACGACGAGATGTGGGAAAGAACAGCCGAATCAGAAATTAAGATAGGGGTTCTCACCTTGAATCTGCATCAGGAAAATTTAGGTATTATCGGCTGTGTGAAAGAACGCAATCCAAAAGTTATATTATTCGGATACGCACAATATGAAGACGAGGTTGAAGAACTCATCCAGAGCGGGGCGAAGAAGATATGCAATATGTATTCGAAAATCGGTATCGGCCTTGCAACTGAAGTCATCGATTATGAAAAGAGTCTGATGAAGCGCTGAATAGATCAGGAGGAATCCACCTAGAAAACGGAGGAACAATCAGGCTGGGCTGTTGAAAGGTCCGAAACAGGTTGTGGTCATTTGCTTCTTCGAGCCTCACCATTGACCAAAGCCCAAATAAAGAGCTACGGGATATGCATGGCCGACCCATCACCCACAATAAATTGCCACTTGGGGCCAGGGTAAACTCAATGAGCCAAAGAGCACCAGCAAATACGGGCCTTAGTTGCTCGTGGATGCCCAACTACTCAACGGGGATGTGGATCTCAGTCACAGGCTGTTCAACAGCTACTTGCCAGGCAGATACTACGGCTGCGGTTTATGGGCGCCTCTGGCAAATGCTAGGGCACAACCAGTACTGGGCAGTAAATTGTATTGAGCACCTTGTGAGTCACACTGCCAAGAAACAGGCCTGAAATATCCGAATGGCCATGCGAACCCATGATTATCAGATCGAACTTTTTTGATTTTGCCAAGTTTGTCAACATCTTGCCGGGCGCCCCTTCCTTGAGGTCCGTTTCATTTTCAATCCCTTCAGCCGATAGCTTCCGGGCGGTCTGTTCGAGGATCTCCTCCGCCTGTCGAGCAAAATTGCCTTTGAGTTTGTCAGTCATGCTTTCAGGTACTTCCACCATGTGACCAAGCCACTCATAGCAACTAACTGCGGTTACCCGTGAACCACACAGTTTAGCTAGGTGGATCGCATAATTTGTAGCGTTGCCCGAGTATGAAGAGCCGTCGACGGGAAGAAGAATATGTTTGATCTGCATGCAACACCTCCTGTTATTACATTTGAACAGTCTTGTGAGTACAACGCAAAACCAAAAAAATTGTGTATATACACATTAATGATCCTTCAATAAAGAATCAAGCGCCGCCAGTGAATTAACATGGTGTGGAAATGAAAACATCCACAGAACATGGAAACTCAAGCTATTCTGCACTTTGGTTCTGAACGTTATCGTGGGTTTTGGCGGCTGTTCATGAGAAAACGACAACCACTTCTGTCAAAATACCATTCAGCCATCACTGGTAAACGTAGGCAAGCCACCATCTATCTGACTGAAGTTCCACGTAACCCCGTGAGGACGACCAATGATCAACCCGCAAGAACTGAGAAAATAGCGACTTCCATTCTGCTTGATCCATAAGAAGAAATGGCTTAAAGCTGACATTTGAGATATTCTTCGATTATGAGTACACATCCGGAAAAGAAATTGACACCAAACCAATCTTCCATCAATCCCAAAAGCAACACCCAAAGCCCCCTGCCCCAAAGAAGAGCTGAACAACTCAACCAAACGCTTTTTAAAATTTCAAATGCAGTCAGAGTCTCCAGGAACCTTGATGATTTATATGGATCGATTCATCAGATTCTTGGTGAAATCATGGATCTTACGAACTTCTTCATTGCCCTGTATGATAAAGAGGCTGGACGTATAAGTTTCCCATATTTTAGAGATATTTACGACGCTGAAGAAGTTTATTGTGACGAACTTCGGCTCGATAATTGTTTAACTGGTGGTGTTATTCAAAACGCCATGCCTGTTTTTTTGAGAAAAGAAGAACTTGAAAGAAGACGTGACTCAAAAACGCTGGTTGGCACCGTTCCAGAGCTCTGGTTAGGGATTCCACTCAAGATAAAGGGTGAAGTTATCGGTATTATGGCAACGCTGAGTTATCACGACGCCGACCTCTTTGACCAGATTGATTTACATACCCTCATTTCAGTTTCTGATCAAATCGCGCTTGCAATTGAACGAAAACAGTATGAACAGGCGTTGAGTTCTTCAGAGAAAAAATACCGTACCATCCTTGAAACGATGGTTGAAGGCTATTTTGAGCAAGACCAAGAAGGTAGAATAACGATGGCAAACCCAGCAATGTGCAAAATGTTGGATACGCCAGTCGAAGAAGTTGTTGGCACCCGTTTTGAGAAATTTTTTGCAAATCTTGAGACAAATACAATACCCAATGCATTTCAGAACATTATCAACGGAGATAAAACCAATCTCAGTTTAGAGTTTGAACTCAGTTTAAAAGATGATTCAGTTCGATATTTTGAAGGTACATTCTCTTCAATACGGGATGAAAACCATACCATTAAAGGGATCAGGGGAATTGTTCGCAATATCACTGAAAAAAAGATTGCAGAAAAAACTCAAAAAAGATTTGAGGAAAAATTACAACAGTCTCAAAGACTTGAGTCGCTTGGCACCCTTGCTGGTGGCGTCGCCCATGATTTTAACAATCTACTGATGGGTATCCAAGGTCGCATCTCCATTATTCAGGCAGATCTTGATGAACAACATCCCCATTTTACTCAACTCGCACGAATGGAGAGCTATATTGAAAAAGCTTCAAATTTGACATCCCAACTCCTTGGTTTTGCACGGGGTGGGAAATATGAGATCAAAGCGGTCAATTTAAACCACATTATTGAGAATAGTATTGCTATCGTACAACCTGCCAAAAAAGCCATTGAAATTAGAACTGTATTTAAAGACAACCAGAGTGTAGTTGAAGTTGATGAAAACCAGTTGGAGCAGGTGTTAGTAAATCTACTGCTTAATGCATCACAAGCCATGCTCCAGGGAGGCACCATTACGATTGGGACTGAGAAAATAACAGTCGATGATAATAGTGCTGCCGTAAAATCTATTATCCCCGGTCCCTACCTTCAAGTTACAGTAGAAGATACCGGCGTGGGTATCAGTGAAAAGAACATTGGAAAAATATTTGATCCCTTTTTTACGACCAATCCATCAGGAGGGAGTACAGGTTTAGGACTCGCTATGGTCTACGGAATAATTGAAAACCACCATGGTTTCATCTCTGTTGAGAGCACGGTTAATGAGGGTACCTGTTTTACGATCCTGCTTCCATCCTCGCAGAAGAAAATAGTGCCTGATGATAAAAGGCCTATAGAAACACAAACCGGGACAGACACTATTCTTTTAGTAGATGATGAACCAATGGTTACGGAAGTGGGAAAAGAAATGATCTCCATGCTCGGCTATGAAGCTGTGACTGCTTCATCGGGCTTGGAGGCTCTGAAGATCATTAAAGATCGGGATAAAAAAATTGACCTTTTTATAATTGATATGATAATGCCTCAAATGAGTGGAGGAGAGCTTTTTGACCGGCTCAAAAGTAGTGATCCAGATGTCAAAATATTACTTTCAAGCGGATACAGTATCGATGGTGAAGCTCGGGAAATTATCAACCGTGGATGTAAAGGATTTATTCAGAAACCATTCAC
>QZLB01000205.1 GCA_004796425.1 Desulfobulbaceae bacterium
AAGTCTTTTGCTTGTTGAACCAAAATCTTCAATAGCTAAGTCACAATAACCAATTATTGCAGATAGTATATTGTTGAAATCATGTGCAATACCGCCAGCTAGGGTACCAATAGCTTCCATTTTTTGGGCTTGCTTGAGTTTGTCTTCCAATTCTTTCATTTCTGAAACGTCTGTGGCGATTTGCATGCGAACAATTCGACCATCAATCCAGCGAATTGCGCTATCGTGATTTATGTAGATCTTCCCAGAAATAGGGTTGGTATTTTCCCAGATGAAACCATCCGTAGGAGTACCATTTTCGTCAAGTAGGTGCTCATTAGGGCAATCTGGACATGGCACCTTATGACCTCTTATCGATTCAAAACAAGAGGTTCCAACCAAATCAGCGCCATAAATGTCTGCCATATATTTATTAATGAAGAGTATTTCATAACTTTGCATATCAGCGACATAGATCGTAGAGTCCATACCATTTAGTACTGCCAGCAGTGTGTCATGAGATTTATGGAGTTGATCTTCAGCTTTGTTCTTCTGCCTGATTGCGGTTTCTGCTTCGGCAAGCTTATCTTTGAGTTCGGTGTTGAGTGATTGAATCTTTTTTTCTCTGTCATCAATCTTTCCAACCATATCTTCAAAATCATTATTTACTCTAATGAGTTCTTTAAAACCCTTCGCATCAATATTGGTTTTGTAGTCACCTTTGGCGATTGTGTGTATGTTTTCGCTTAAGTCACTAATATATGAAAAAAAATAGTTCGATGTCCTGATGGAGACAAAGAATATGGGGATAAGGAAAAGTAGGAGTCCTATGGCAAATATAATGGTGATTTTTCGAATGGGTGACAGATACTCCGATCGGTTTTGATACAGGATTACCATTAAACCAGTATCGTAAATCATGTTGCCTAAAATAATATTTTGTTGAGCATTATCAACGACATAATGCTCCAGGTCTGGCTTGTTTGTTAAATGTTCTCTAATCAATAGAGAATTCGGCTCCCATTGCCTTTGTTGATATTTTTCATGATCTGTGTGTGATAGAAAAACGCCTCCTTTGTCCACAATTGCAATTTTTACACTATTATCGCTGTGAAATTTAATGATATTAGTAAATTGTGATATATCAAAAGTAACGACAATAGCCCCTGCAACTATAGGGATAGCAAATGAGCTTACCGGTGTATTAGACGTAGGTGAAAGGTAGGAGGTGGACCAAGTTAAGCTGTTTTCACTAAACGTTTTTCTTACAAAAGTTGCATATGAAAGATCCCGCCCGATTTCGTTTCTATTATATGGTTCGACAAATTGAACAATTCCTTTCTCGTTCAGAACCTTAATCTCATAAATACTCTGATGGTTTTCAATAACAGGCTTAATCGAATTCGATAGTTGTTCGCCGTTTGCAGATATTAAATCAAGCCCTTTCGCAAAAGTCACAACGTGACGTTCTACCCGCTTGATTTCATTTTCAAGCACATCAGAAAGGATCCTGATTCTTCTTTGATTTTCCTCAAACGTTGCGTCTGATATAGTGTGATAAAAGAATGTTACAGCGACCAGTGCGAGAATAAGCACCGGGAGTATAAGAACGATGATAAATGTCTTTTGAATTCTTGTTTTTAGACTTCTCTTCTTCATCTCTATTGCTGCAGGGTCGTAAAGTGGCCGTTTTTAACCTCTACCAAGGAGTAACCTCCTTCGACATCTCCGTATTTGTCAAAAATAATTGGTGCAGTTAGCCCGGTGAATATTCTTTGCGAGAGGATTGTTTTTTTGACTGATTCTGGGGTCATCTCCGGAGCATTCTGTATGCCTTTAATAAGTACATCTGTGGCATTATGTCCCAATATTGTAGGAAAAGAGGGTGCATGGCCATAACGGTTGGAGAATTTGGTTTCAAACAACCTATACCGATCATTGGTCTTATCCTCCTGATGGATTGCAATGAGAACCATACCATCTACTGATCGGCCACCTTGCTCGATCAAATCATTAGTTTGTGACCAGCTTGAACCGACAAATTTAATTGTATCATCAACCTTTCGTAATTGTTGAGCTAAATTTGCTGCATCTATTGCAGAAGTGCAAAACAGCACAACGTCCGGTTTAGCCTGGTAAATATCTTGAGCCAGTGAGTACATGTCAAGGGTATCTTTATTTTGATACGATACTGTCTTTACCAACTGTACACCGTTTTCTTTAACGATTTTCCATGTCTCCTTGATCAAGGGCTCAGTATATTTGGCATTGCTTTTGTCAGAGACTACCGCCAGTTTCTTATATCCCCTTGCCAATATGTGTGCGGCAATCGCTTTTGATTGACCAGTATTGGTCAGGCACACACGAAGAAAATTATCATCTTTTTCCTTCAGACTATGAGCACTCATAGTCGGGCTTATCACTAAGATGTTTTGGCCGTTAATTTTTTCAAGGGTTACTTCTGCCATTTGACTAAACACCGGTCCAATAACAAATTTATATCCCTCTCTTATGATCTGATCGAATAACTCACCGCATCGGGAGACATCCAGCTTGTTGTCAAAAGAATCTAATTGAATCTTCCTTCCGCCAACTCCACCCATTTTATTGATTTCATCAATGTACAACTGGACACTGTTTCTAACAGAAACGACAACTTCTGAATGTTTTCCTGCTGAGGCACCAAGGAACGCAATTCTGATCGATTCCTGCTCAGAGCAAGAACTTGTGATTACAAGAATGATAATGGGAATTGCACACTTACTAACCAGCGCTAGAGAAGTCCATAGTCTTTGCATATATTCACCAGAAAGATTTTTCATCGTGTAGCCACTGCTTTTTACTATAAAATATTTGCACATTGGTTAATCTAATTACAATTGCGCGGATTGTTGTGATGAATAGGATGAAAAGGCGAAGCATCAGGTACACAGGCGTATTCTATCATATCGTGTTTTATCTCAGAGTGAGAATGGTAGCCGAATAATAAACTCTGTTCCTTCGTTAGCCTTGGTAATAAAGTCAATAATCCCGTGATGCTCTTTGGTGATGATGTCATGTGAGATAGAGAGACCTTGTCCTGTTCCTTCTCCCACGTTCTTGGTTGTAAAAAAGGGATCAAATATTCGAGATTGAACATATGCTGGTATGCCATTACCCGTATCACTCACTCGTATTTCAATCTCATGGTCTGTGTGTGTGGTGGTGAAAGTAATCGTTCCCTTCTGGCCAGTCGGGTTTTTACCAATTTTATCCTCTATGGCGTGTACTGCGTTAACCAGGAGATTCAGGAAGACTTGACCAATATCGTTGGCAAAGCACGGGATCTTCGGCAGGTTGGGGTCTAAATCGGTTTTTACGTTGGCAGCATATTTCCACTCGTTCTTGGCAACTGCAATGGTGGTGTTGATAATGGCGTTAATACTGGCGGGCTTCATAAGTTTGCCACCAGGATGTGAAAAATCTTTAATTGCTTTTACGATGGAGGAAATTCTCGTTAAACCTTCTTTGCTCTGTTCAATTGCCAAAGGTATTTCCTCTGCGAGATAGTCCCAGTCAGCATTTTCTATTTCAGTCAAAAGCGTATTTTTTAATTCACCTTCGGAATGATTCGCTTTGTTAATGATTGACAGGAGCAGTTCCATCAAAGTCTGGAAAGATTCTTCAATAAAACCGATGTTCGAACCAATAAATTGACTCGGGGTATTGATTTCATGGGCGATGCCGGCTGCCAGTTGGCCAACGGATTCCAATTTCTGTGATTGAAAATTGCGTGCAATGAGCTTTTCTCGCTCCTTTTCATCCTGTTTTTGTTGATTAATATCCCTGATAATGTGAATGGACCCAAGCGTTTCGTTACTTAGATCTTTATAAGGGGTAACAATTATTTCGCAATGGCCACCGAATTGTTCGTTATAAATTTCTACCCGATGTTCTTGATCATCTTTGAGGAGTTTGGTGTGAGGGCAGAACTCAGGTGGGCTATCGCTTGAATGAACACAGAAGTGGCATTTGCTACCGATCACTTCATGATAAGACGATGCGCCTAATTTCCCGAGCATCGTCTTATTCAACCGAATGACCCGGTAGTTCTTGTCGATGATTGAGATAGCATCAGGTAGTGCATCTACCGTGTTCTCCCATTCAACTTTCGCCCGATGTATCTGGCGCGCGTGGAGCGTGGGAGTATGCAAATCCTTCAGGTAATTCATTGTGCCGTCCTCAATGAAGTCATTTGATATGAATTGTGAAGACGTTCCGGTAGTCTATTTCCCAGCTCGGAAACTCTCTAATCTGGGCTTGCTTTAATCCTCACTTATTACTTGATTAGTATCGGACATTTATAGGTCTTGAACATTTATTTTTTAGGCAGGGGAAGTCCGAAAGTCGTCTCACCAATGAGGTGAATGGAATCATCACCAAATAACGAGAGAAAACTGTCATCTGCCATATTGCATATAAATCCTTTACACGCCCTGGGGCGATAGTGATAGATTTTACAGTAATATTTGTCGTTTGCTTTCTGTAGAAATTTACACCCCTGATCGTCCGGGTGGATCATGAATACTTTGTTACTTTTTGCGGCGTCTTCCTGTGCGTGCGTTAAACCCTTTTCTCTGATCTCTGTCAGCGTAATCCCGTAACCGACATGTCCACCAAGCTTCTTGATCCGCTCAACTTCATCCTCTTGTAAAGAGATTTTCTTATATTGTTTGCAGCACGTGCCACACTGGTTGCACTCGTGAAAAATGGTATCGAGCGCGCTGAGATCAGTCGGGATATGTTTCGTCATGGTAATTCCTTCACAGGGTCCAAAATTGATTGAGCGGGTGTTTTTTTAATAGTGAATCTGCCCGTTCAGAATGCAGCACTCCTACTCTGGGCATCTCTGGCTGTAACAGGCTATCAATGGTGGCAAGGACTGACTCTTCTAAAGAGTCCTGGTTATAGCCTCCTTCAAGAACGAACAGAATCCGGTCATTGCAGATATCCCGCGCACTTTGCCTTAGCATTGTGGTAATCGTATGGAACCATCGGGTTGAAAGCAGCGTGCCACTGATATTATCATCGGCGTGCCCGTCAAAGCCAGCTGAAATCAGGATTATTTCGGGCATAAATTGCTCAGCGACACTTTGCAGCAGCTTGCCAATTAAGAAGGTGTATTCTTCATCGCCGAATTGGCTGTGGACAGGCATATTGATGTTGTATCCCCGGCCATTTTCATTGCCGATTTCACGTTCTGTTCCCGAGAAAGGAAAAAGATTATTCTGATGTACTGAAATAAACAGAACCTCATCACTGTCGTAGAACGCTTCCTGCGTCCCGTTCCCGTGATGAATGTCATAGTCGATAATGAGGATTCGCTCGACGCCGTATCTTTCCTGGAGAAACTTAGCCGTAACCGCCACGTTGTTGAAAATGCAAAACCCCATACCCCGGCCAGGCTCAGCATGGTGGCCCGGAGGGCGGATGAGCGCGAATCCCTGGTTGAGCTCACCATTAATGATGCGTTCCGCAAGCTCAATGCATCCTCCGACCGCGAGTTGGGCAGTGGTTAGCGAATGATCCATCAAATAGGTATCTTTATCGTATGAGTACGGATCGTTCTTAATGACATGCTCGCGGATCTGACGTACATAAAATGCTGAATGGATTCGTTCAATTTCTTCGATACATGCTTCACGCGGCTCAATGAGGCGGAGGCTGCCATTATATTTCTGCTTTACTAAAGGAAAAAGTTTGCGCAGCCGGTTAGGATTCTCTGGAGAGGGAAGATCGACCCGGTGATCAAAATATCGCTCATCGAGGAGTACGGCTGGTTTATTCATAGTGATATTTATAATCCGGATATTTCGTATATTGAGTTGAGTCGATTCGGTATAAATGTCCGAGGCGGGTTACGTGGCAGTCCTCATACGTCAGAGAATTGACAAGTTCGAAGCCGAGTTTACCAAGACAACGCTGTTGGGCCTTGTTATTGACATCCGTATACATTTCTACCGCGTTCAACTTCAACCGTTCAAAAAGTTCAATGACCAGGTACTTCTGGGCCTCGGTGCCATACCCCTTACCCCGTTCTGCTGTTTCAGCAATCCTGACTTTGACAACACCGCACTTTTCGCACTCGGGACGAAGCCAGTAATTAATTGTGCCGATTGCCGTCCCGTCTTTTGTTTCGATAATGAAGCTTCGGTTCTTCTGGGTCCAGGTTGCACCAGAGCGTACTTTTTCTCGGAAGGTGTTTTCTGAAATCTGTTCAGGAGTCAGGTAATCCCCATACGCCTGCTTGTTATTGCTCCAGGCAATAAGTTGCTTGATGTCGGTTTCCTCCACCTTGCGAAGTTTTAAGCGGGGTGTGAATATGGTGTCTTGTAGAATGGTCATTGGTTATGCCCAAGCACCTGGTCGGCTCTTTATGAGCCGACCAGGCACATATTATCTGGGTGTTTATAATTTATTGACCGCTTCCTGCAGTTCCTGACTTGAGGAGGCGAGTTGTGTCAACGCCGCAACGGTCTCTGTCAAGGATTCATTTACCATCACGGTCGACTTCTGATTGTCCTTTGATGACGATGCAACAAGTTGAATTTTGTCCATGACCTCACTGCCGTTTGAACTGAGTTCTTCGGCCACACCACTAACCTTATCTACTGAATCAGAGATCGTTGTGATGCCTTTGGAGATTGTTTCCATGGATTCCAAGGCTGTATTGATGACCCTCCCACCTTCGCCCAGCATGTTCATACCATCCTGCATGGCGCTGATGGTCTGGTGCGATTCCTTCTCAACATTTTTAACGATGTTTGAGATGTCGATGGCTGACTTTGAGCTGTTTTCTGCAAGTTTTCTCACTTCGTCTGCAACCACCGCAAAACCCCGGCCTGCATCTCCAGCTCTGGCAGCTTCAATGGCCGCGTTGAAAGCGAGCAGGTTGGTTTGGGAGGCGATCTCCTTGATGATGTCGACAAAGCTTGAAATCTTTTCAAGCTGACTCACCAGGCCATTCACCATCTCGTTGTTTTTCATCATGGTATCATTAATATCGGCCAGCTTTTGACCGGCATCTCGGCCCGCAACCTTTCCGGTTTCCGCCTCTTTTGCAAGTTCTGACGCTAGATCATTGGATTTAGCTGAGAGTTCCAACATATCCTTGGAGCTTTCCTGCATCGTGCTGATCGTAAGTACCGAGTCATCCAGCTGTTGTACCGCCTTGTCAATGGCATCGTTCATATCGTCAACTTGAGTGTTGGCTTTATCCATTTGTTTTTTTGAGGCAGAGACCAGGCTGTCTACCTCACTGACTGCTCCTGCGATGAGACGTTCGACTTCTTTCTCCGCCGTTACGTCGACCACATATTCAAGGGCACCTTTGATATTGCCTTTGGCGTCTTTAATCGGTGCGCCGGTGTATTGGATGGGCATGTTTACCCCTTCTGACGGGCGTGCTACGGTCTGCTCTGTTACGACAGAGTCAGTTTTCATGGCTCGGGCACAGGCGCATTTGTCGGTTTTGCAATGTGGTGTCTTGAACAGGTCGTAGCATTTCTTGCCGATCACCTCGTCCGGAGTAGAACCAAGGAGGCCTGCTCCCGCCGGATTCATGAAGGTGATGTTAAAGTCGGTATCTACCGATAAGATCGGGGTTGGGATGGTGTTAAGGTTCTCGATCTTCTCATCCGCCGCCTGCTTCTGCTTCGCCTCTTCTGTCTGATCAAGAATGTACTCCAATGCTCCCTTGATATTGCCCTTGGCATCTTTGATTGGCGCACCGGTATACTTGATCGGGATGATTACCCCTTCGGCCGGTCGGGCAATGGTCTGTTCGGTGATCACCGAATCGGTTTTCATTGCTCGTGCACAGGCACATTTATCGGTTTTACAATGAGGGGTCTTAAAGAGATCGTAGCACTTCTTGCCGACAACTTCGTCTGGAGTTGATCCTGCTACTGCCGCCCCGGCTGGATTCATGAACGTAATGTTGAAATCGGTGTCGATCGACATGATCGGCGTCGGGATGGTGTTAAGATTCTCGATCTTCTCATCCGCTGCCTGCTTCTGCTTCGCTTCTTCTGTCTGATCAAGAATGTACTCCAATGC
>QZLB01000296.1 GCA_004796425.1 Desulfobulbaceae bacterium
ATTTTGCAGCGTTAGGATGTTTCGCACCATGCACCAACGCAATACCATCAGTAATGACCGGCGAGCCGCTTTCGGCATCAATCGCCGCCAGGGGCATCTTGTTTTTAATTTTGTTATCGATAATTGCGTTGAGTACCATAAAACTTACGGCTGCTTCTTTCCTGCCGACCGCTTGAAACAGCATAGAACCACTACCATAGTAGTTTTTTGTGTTTGTGTCTAAGGCTTCCATGAATTTCCAGCCTTTTTCAAGCTCACCTTTCTTTTCAAATTGCTGCAGGAGTGCAGAGTAGGTGGCACGCGCTGAGGAAGACAGGGCATTTCGGAACACCAGATTATTTTTGAATTTCGGATCAGCCAGGTCATACCAGTCCTTTGGAGCTTCATTTTCCGACAACATTTCCGTGTTGTAGAACATCATCACCGGTGTCTGAATTGTGCCGTACCAATATGATTCTGTATCTTTAAATAGCGGATTGATCTTGCCGGCCCATGATGGAGTGAAGGAATCAAAAAGGCCTTCTGATTTCATCTCAAGAAAAACCGACGATGGCGCACCATACATTACGTCAGATTGAGGATTGGCCTTCTCCGCTCTAATTCTATCAGCGAGCGCACCTTTTAGATTGATGAAGTCTACCTTGACTCCGGTTTCTTTCTGATAGGCATCTGCAACCGTCTCCAGCAATGCTTCAGGATGGGTTGAATAAACGACAACCTTATCCTCAAGCTTTTGGGCAAAGCCCGTAGAGGGTAAGGCGACTGACAGGGCAAGAACAGATGTGGCAAGTAATGATCGAGTTGTTTTCAGCATGGATGAATCTCCTGGTTAGATTTTATAAAATGTTGTTTTGCAAATGGTTATGCTGCTCTTTTTGTTTCGCTTTCAGCAAGATATTCGGTGATCAGCCTCTTTGTATTGAGGATGTCCTCATAATCGTTGAGTTCAATAGTCCACCACCTGCAGTCAGTTTTCAGTAATGAATCGACAATTGGCCCCAGGATGGACATATCTCTGGGAGCATGGTGGGTATTGGTTTCATATTCATAGAAATGGACCTCGGAAAGTTTCGGGCTAAACAACTCTATGATCTGGGGAACGGTCAGTTCTCCATCACGGACCCTGTCACAAGACACCGCATGGCCAACGTCCATAGTGATAGAAGCGCCGCTCTTATTTGTCCATTCCAGCATTGTTTCAGGATGACTGGTTGGTCCAAAACGAAGGTTTTCGAGGCAGATTGTCACTCCCTTCTCAGAACCGTAGTTAACAATTTTGCTTAGATTTTTGATAACGCGTTCGGGTGCTAAATCTATTTCGGCAACGAGTCCAACATGAACCGTCATAACCGGCTCACCACACCCGACAATTGCATCAACAGCCTTGAGATGCAAGGAAAGGGCTTCATCAGCCAGTCGCTGGTCACGGTTACCTATTTCAAAGCCGGGAAAGTAAGCGTGATGCCGAACTGGCACACCGTTGCTCAAATATGGTTTGAGATGATCGCGGGTCAACTCGAGTTGTTGTCCGTCTGGAGTATAGGCCATACCAAAGCCGTTCTCTGCAATCCAGTCAAATCTCTTCGGAAAGCTATGGTATTGTGTCGAAACTGCAAGGGTGATGCGCTCAAATACTTGAGCGGGCGAGAGCGCGTATTCGGGCGAAGGGTTGTAATGAGTCATGCATAACCTGTATTTCTTGAATAAATAGTGGGGCGTCATCTGCAAAGAGGAGATAATTGCATAGGAATGGTCGATCTGTCAAATCGTAAATATCGATTGAAAGAGCGGGCTGAATTGGAATTACCGATGTCAGCGAGTTGATTCTCAGGTTTTGTTGGTATTGAGGGTTGGTAAGCCACTTTGAAAAGTGACGAGGCCTTAACAGTGAATATAATGTCTACAGGTTGGCCTATCGGCGGGAATCGCGGTTAGAAAGCATCTATGGTGAAAAGCTTTGGCAGGAGTGTATTGATTTACAACTTCTGAAATTTGCCTATATAGATGAGTAGAAGTTGTTTCCAACTAACCAAGGCGATTTGCTGCAGCTTTCGTTTTTCACCAATTATAGGGTGGGTTTTATGGCACTTGAGCAAATAATCCAGAAAGGATCAATCGATGCTTGATATACTCATAATCGGCGGCGGGATTCATGGCACCCATCTGGCTCACCGACTGATCCAGCAGACCCCCGTAACCCAGGATGATATTCGCATCCTTGACCCCCATGAAGAACTGCTCCATGTATGGCGGCGCTGTACCAGCAATTGCGGAATGAAGTATTTACGTTCCTCTTCGGTACATCATCTCGACACCCATGCCTTTTCTTTACGCCGATACGCAGCCCTGGAAGAAAACAGAAAAGACACTAATTACATCCACCCAAAAAACAGGCCTTCTTTAGAATTGTTTGATTCTCATTGCCGGATGGTGGTTGATAACTATCAGTTGGAGAATTTGCACATACAAAACCGTGCCATAGAGCTTCAGAACAGAGGCAACTATCTAAGCGTTGTGACCTCTGAGGAGAAAATCAACGCTCGATTCGTGCTACTTGCAATTGGTATGGCCGAGCAACCACTCTGGCCGTCCTGGGCGATCCGGCTCAAAAAAATTGGTGTACCGGTAAATCATGTATTCGATCCCGGTTTTTGCCTGGATTCGTTTAATGCTGATGAATCTGTGGCGGTGATAGGCAGTGGTATCAGTGGTGGTCATATTGCCTTGAAAATAGCTGAGAAATTGAAGAAAGCAGTGTTGCTGATTTCGCGGAAGGAGGTTTGGGTCAGTCCCTTCGATTTTGCTCCAGGCTGGATAGGTCCACGCTATACGGAAGGGTTCTACCGTCAACCAATTGACCAGAGACGGCAGCAGATCGTGGCTGCCAGAGCCAAGGGAAGTGTTCCCCAGGACGTGAAAGATGCGTTGGACAAGGCGGCCGCAGCCAATCAACTCACGCAGGTTACTGATGAGATCATAGATGCGAAATGCGATAACGGCAGTCCGCTGCTCATTGGACGACACGGGCGGTATGATTGTCAAAGCGTTATTCTGGCCACCGGCTACAAGGAACGCCGGCCTGGTGGCGGTTTCATTGACCAGGCAATTACCGAGTTCAACCTTAAAACAGCTGCCTGTGGGTTTCCGGTGATAACGCCATCGCTCCAATGGCATGATCGCATTTTCGTTTCCGGCCCCCTCTCAGAACTGCAAATTGGCCCTGTCGCAAGAAATATTGCGGGAGCGAGACATTCGGGCAGAATAATTGAAAACGTTTTTAACAAGAAATCCATCTTACGCAAGGCTGTATAGGGTAACATAAGCGAAGACAACTTTGAGCAATTTAAACCAGAAATTCGGCCTCAATCAACTAATTCAAACCTTATGAATTACAACACCTCCGCGTGATCCAACACTTTCCAATTTTTTTCCCAATCTCCATATTTGAAAACCAGACAACATGATTATAATACTGGATCAATTATTGTATTGAAGGACACGGAATTGAGCAATACCGTCATCTGC
>QZLB01000220.1 GCA_004796425.1 Desulfobulbaceae bacterium
CAATCAGTGTCAGCGCATTTGGCCTTTTTCTTTCTCGCGGCTTTACCGAAGCAAAGCAGCAACTCCAGGAGCACATCCTGACGGGTCTTCCGAAAATGGTTAACGAATTGGTCCTCTTTCTTGGCGCAGGTGTCCTGGCGCTCGGGCTACAAACGCTGGTCTCCGCCGGTCACTTGAGTCTTTCTTTTACCCAGGTGTATGATGGAACCACTGCCACCATTCTGCTGGGTGCAATGATCCTGGTTGCGGTTCTCGGTGTGCATCCGGTTATTTCCATCGCCGTGGCAACGCCGCTCATTGCGCCACTCAACCCTCATCCCCAACTCCTGGCCTTAACCTTTGTCTTCAGCTGGAGCCTGGGGGCCTGTGCGAGTCCGCTCTCCGGCCTGAACTTGATCTTTCAGGGACGTTACGCTATTCCTAGCGCGAAGCTGGCCGTTGCCAATTGGCCCTATGTATTGACTATGTACCCTATTGCGGCACTTTTTCTCTATGGAGCCGCCGCACTATTGGACATTTAAACAGTTTAAAAACGGGGTCTGTCCCCGATTTACAATGCGCCAGTAAGACGGTGAGCAATGGGTTTACGACCCGTTGCTCACTTCTGTCCTGCACACCAGATTCCGACCATTGCCTTTTGCCTTGTAGAGTGCTTTATCTGCTGCAAGAAGGAGTACGTCAGGACCCACGTCGCCCTCAGGTTTCATTGAGGCGACCCCGAAGCTCATGGTTAATTTGCTAGACACAGAAGATTCTGCATGATCAATTGCCAGGCTTTCGATTGCCGCCCGCATTCTCTCGGCGATAATCTCACATCCCTGAACCGTGGTATCTGGCAGCAGTATCACAAACTCTTCTCCACCGTAACGAGCAACAAGATCTCCGGGTCTATGGACATTTTCCGAAAGGGTTTTGGCAACGCTTTTCAAACACTCATCGCCCCTCTGGTGACCATAATGATCGTTGTATTGCTTGAAATAGTCTATATCGCCGATAATTACTCCAAGCCGCAATTTTTCTCGCTGCATTCGCTGCCATTCCAGAGTAAGGGCCTCATCAAATTTTCTCCGATTGGGTATTCCCGTCAGGCCGTCCTGTATGGCCAGCTGCTGCAACATCAGGTTCGCCTGCTCCAGGGCTTCTTCGGCAATTTTGCGCTCGGATATATCACGGTACAGCAAGATGATGAGCCCATCACTAATCCTTCTTCCGCTCTGCTCGCAAAGAAGGTAATCTCCGCTGCTGGTTTTAAGTCGTCGCTCGATAAAGATTGTCTGACCACCCTTAAGCTTTTCGAGCTGAGAGGGGATCTGAGCAAGGTTTTCAGGATCAAAAAGCGAGTGGATATCTTTTTCTAAAAGCTGTTCCTCCCGATAGCCAAGCATACGTTGAACCTGGGGGTTGCATTCGATAATTTTCCCAGAAAAGTCTATCAGAACAATTCCTTCTGCCGCATGTTCGTATATGGCTCGGTACCGTTCCTCGCTCTCTCGGAGTGATTTTTCAATGAGGCGGCGTTGGCTATTTTCAACTTTGAGTTCTTCGTTTTTCTGCTCCATCTGGGTTCGGTAACGACTCCGAAGATTCTCATAAAAATACGTGATAACCGATATTATGCAGAGAGAAAGCATTACTCTGCCGGCAAAAGCTTTCCCATAAAGATGTCCGCCCGGAATTTCTTCCTGCATCAGGAAATACAGACCAACAAATAATAAAAAACAGAAGGTGCCAATCGAACCTTCTATTCTACCCAGCAGGAAAAACATGATCGATGGTGTGATATATATCCACAGCAGTTTTGAGTGTTCATCCCCCCCGAGGTAGATAAGATAGACCATCAGAGCGGCGAAGAAAAAAGTATTAAACCGGTAAACTCCCTGCTCGGCCTTTTGCAAATAGACGAGAACCCAGCCGAATATCAGAGAAATACAGCAGGTAAACACGAAGATGCCCAGGGATTTATTCCCTGAAATCAGATTGACAATCCCAAAGAACAGCATTGTAATCACACCAGCACTGCAGATCACACTGTATTGGGCAAAGCGATTCGCCTCTTCGGTGTTTCTTCTATTACCAGCACTCAATCTTTTCAAATCAACACCGAGTATATTTTTTGGATCAGATTGCATCGACTCTAACGTTTCTACCAGATCAACTCAGAATACTCTTTTTCCTGGCTATCCCTAGTACCACGCTCATTACTATTAATAAGTCTATCTATTGGAACTGCTCTTTTCAAGAACTCTCAGCTCACACTCGCACCCTGTGCTTTCTACAATTCCACTTTGTCTCAACTATTTTCTGCTGACTATCTGAGTGTTTGGATTTATCTTATGCACTGTCTCATCCCCAACTGGTATGGGGATGGAACCTTGATAATTATCAACCCATTTACTTCACGGGAACAAAACCATGCGAGATTTTGCACTTGAACGGTATTTTTCAAAATGGGAGTTTACCGCCAAATACCACCTGACCGCTTCCGATATTCAGTCTATGTCCCTCTCTGAACTATTGCAGTTAGCTTCAGATGATGACCGCGACGCTTTTGAGAATCAATGGCTTGGGTATACCGAAACCTTTGGTCACCCTGAACTTCGTGAAGAAATCGCCAAAACCTATGACTCTGCCGAACCAACAGATATCCTCTGTTTTGCAGGTGCTGAGGAAGGGGTTTATACTGCGATGCGTGTTCTGCTGGACAAGGATGACCACGCCATTGTTGTAGTACCCAACTATCAGGCAGCAGAAACCGTTCCGCTGGATATCTGTGAGGTCTCTGGGGTGCCATTGGATGAAAATGACCACTGGTCCTTAGATATTGACCGTATTCGGGACACCATTCGCACCAATACCAAACTGATCTCGATCAATTTCCCCAACAACCCCACCGGTGCAGTTTTGAGTAGAGACCGATTCGATGCACTGATAACTCTCTGCAGAGAAAAGGGTGTGTACCTGTTCAGCGATGAGGTTTACCGGCTGGTAGAACGGGATGAGGAGATCCGTTTGCCCCAAGTAGGCGATGTATATGAGAAAGGGTTGTCCCTCAACGTCATGTCCAAGGCATATGGTTTCCCTGGCTTAAGAATTGGCTGGATCATGACAAAAGATACGGAACTGCTCACCCGCATGGAGTGTTATAAGCACTATCTCTCGATCTGTAATAGTGCACCAAGTGAAAGACTGGCGATAATTGTCTTGAAAACACGAGATAAAATCCTTGAGAAAAATCGTGGGCTGGTTAATCACAACGCAGCATTACTCACCACCTTTTTTAACGAATTTCCGGATCTTTTTGCATGGGTCAGGCCGGATGGTGGCTGCGTCGGCTTCCCTAAATATACCGGCCCAGAAGATGCCAACCAATTCTGCGAAGAGTTGGTGAACGATACCGGCATCCTGCTTTTACCTCCAAAAATCTATCAGTCGGAATTGCTTGAAACACCTCCCGACCGTTTCCGCATCGGATTTGGTCGAAAAGGTATGGAAGCGGGGTTAGAAGTATTTAGAGACTATCTGCAAAGCTGAATACTTAGATACAACCCCCACTCGCTCTCCCTCTCAAAAACATGGGTTCCGAGCGTATATCTGTGTTTCTGGCAGCTTCTTTTCGGTCCCTAACAGTCTGTGATTGTTTTCATTTCCCAAAAATATGAACCATAGTTCACTTTTGCCATTGACAAAATGTGAACTATGGTTCATATTTCCCCAAACAGTAACCAATCTTTAAAGGAGAAAACAATGACGACGCAAACCATAACCGCACCGAACCAACATCGAGTCTGCCCCTGGTGGGTAGCCTATTTTTTCGATAACCCACTCCGTCGCCTCATCCACCCGGCCGATAAAACACTTACCCCCTACGTTGCCAAAGGAATGAGCGTCCTGGATTTTGGCTGTGGATTTGGTCATTATGCCTTGGGCATGGCCAGGCTGATAGGCGAATCCGGCACGGTGTATGTTGCTGACGTACAGCAGAAGATGTTGGACAAAACCATGGCTCGAGCAACCCGGGCAGGACTTGAAAAAAACATTCACCCCTTGCTGTGCGCTAGTCAAGGTATTACAGTTCCCGCCGAGGTGGATTTCGTACTGGCAAGCAATTCGATCCATGAAACACCGGACCCGGCGATGGCATTGGTGGAGCTCTTCGGTGTTCTCAAACCAGGTGGCCGATTCCTGTTGATCGAACCCCGTGGTCACCTGAAAGTTGAAGCGTTTGAGAACGAAATCAACCAGGCAATAACTGCAGGATTTGTTGAGGTTGGGCGTCCAGCGCTCTCTCGGCAGATGTGTGTCCTTTTTCAAAAATCGGTTCTTAAAACCACTACATGAATTGGAAAAACGGCGAATATCAACCACAACAAAAGCGGGCCGATGAAAAGAAGCGCCTGCTAATGGATACGGCCGTCACCCAATTTTCCATCCACGGATATCACGGTACAACCGCAAAAAACATTGCCCGGGAAGCCGGTGTGGCCACCGGCTCATTCTACCGCTACTTCAAAGACAAGAAGGCAATTTTAATGGCCGTTTGTCACCGAATGGAACAGGAGCTGGGCGGAAGCATGTTCGATTTTGGCCGGCAAATGCGTGAGGAAGGCCATACAGAGCAGGAAGTTTTGATCGCATTGATTAAATTTGCGGTGGCTGGCCATCAACGAAATAAGGGGTTTCACCGGGAAGTGCTGGCGATGGGGATCATTGACGAGGATGTTGCAGCCTGGACCCGAGCGCGAGAAGAACGGGTACTTACCGCTCTGTTGGAGTTCCTGAAACCGATGCAATCAAGCTATCTTGTTCAGGATTTGGAGGCAGCCGTGGAGCTTATTTACTACACCATTGAAGAATTCTGTCACCGGGCGATACTGTTCGAAACTCCCGTCGGTGAAGAGCGGCTGACCAGTGAGCTGCAGGAGATGTTGCTCCGGTATCTGTTCAAACA
>QZLB01000301.1 GCA_004796425.1 Desulfobulbaceae bacterium
CTGGTTGAAAGTAACGTGGAATGTGGAAGTGGAGGAGATGAAAGGGGAACGTGAGATCATCAGTTTCAAGCCAGCGAGTCTGGAAGGAGATGAGCTGGCCTGAAACTAATTTTGGTTTTAGTTTAAAGAATTTTCTTGATTCGCTCCATTGCTGACGTCACATTTTCATATGAGTTAAACGCTGAGAGTCTGATATACCCTTCACCGCATTTACCGAAACCGGCACCTGGAGTACAAACCACACCAGCATCATTGAGGAGTCGATCGAAAAAAGCCCAGGAGTCCTCTTTACCCGAAATCCAGATATAGGGAGAATTATCACCCCCAACACAGTCATAACCCAGTCCACTCATTTCTGATCTGATTACTTCTGCGTTTTTCATGTAATAATCAATCAGTGCCCGTGTCTGTTCTTTTCCCTCAGTGGTGTAAATAGAGGCAGCCGCTCGCTGTACCGGGTAAGAAACACCATTGAACTTTGTCGAGTGCCTTCTGTTCCAGAGCGGGTGTAACATTTCTATATTTCCATTTTTATCGAATGCTCTACACTTTTTAGGTACTACAGTAAACGCGCATCTCGTCCCGGTAAATCCGGCATTTTTTGAAAAACTTCGAAATTCGATAGCGACTTCCTCAGCTCCAGGAATTTCAAATATCGATTTGGGCAATGAGTCGTCTTTGATGAATGCTTCATACGCCGCATCAAACAAAATCAATGCCTTTTCCTGGTGTGCGAAATCAACCCATTTGGCCAAACCTTCCTTGCTGATTGTTGATCCTGTTGGATTATTTGGAAAACAAAGATATATAAGATCAACACTTTGAGAGGGTAGGGCAGGAAGAAAATCGTTTTCGATCGTTGAGTCGAGGTAGACAATTCCCTGGTATCTGCCATCGCTATATTCCCCGGTTCTGCCAGCCATTACATTTGTGTCCAGGTATACCGGATAGACAGGGTCTGGAATTGCGACGGTAATATCACTGCTGAAAATTTCCTGAATATTCCCTGAGTCACACTTCGCTCCATCGCTGATAAAGATCTCATCCGATTCTACATCTGCCCCACGAGACTGGAAATCATGTTCTGCAATAACGTTTCGTAAAAAGTCATACCCCTGTTCGGGGCCATATCCACGAAAACTGGCTTCAGCACCCATTTCGTCAACAGCATGGTGGAATGCTTCGATGCAGCACTGTGGTAACGGCATGGTAACATCGCCAATACCAAGTTTAATGATCGATTGATCCGGATGGCTTTCCTGGTAACGAGAAACTCTTTTTGCAATATCTGAAAATAGATAAGAAGCTTGTAACTTTGAATAATTTTCGTTGGTTGTAATCATTTTTTACGCCTTTTCATTGAACTTGTATCGGGTTATTGTCATTTTCTAGTTTTGATATACATTAGTTGTGATCAAATATAATTTAAACCGATATGATGTCAACGATACGTCGTTATCGTGTGAGAAAATCTTAACCGATCAGGTGTTTAATCGTGACCAAGGAAAAGCCTAACCCGATTCTTCTCAAAGATTACCAACCACCTCACTATCTTGTTGATTATATAAATCTTAATTTTGCATTGGGTGAGCGTGAAACTACGGTTACCGCAACTTCAGCATTTCGGCGTAATCCGGTGATATCTGAACCAGACCCGGATCTTTTTCTGCACGGTGATCAACTGGAGTTGGTCGAGGTCTATCTCAATGCGGAAAAACTATCGAGCAGTCAATATGTTCTCAATGACGAGGGACTCCTTATCAAAAATATCCCGTCATCCTTTAGTGTAGAAATCACCACCCGAATAAATCCTGAGGCAAATCTGGCACTAAGCGGATTATATCTTTCATCTGGTAATTTCTGCACCCAATGTGAAGCTGAAGGGTTCAGACGGATTACCTTTTACCCTGATCGTCCTGACGTTCTCGCTCGATTCAAAACCAGGATTGAAGCTAATGCGGCTAAGTACCCGGTACTGTTATCCAATGGAAACCTTGTCGACCGAGGAGAACTTGAACATGGCTATCATTTTGTAGAGTGGGAAGATCCTTTTCCCAAACCAAGTTATCTTTTTGCGCTTGTTGCGGGTAATTTCGTCTGTCAGCAGGATAAATTTACAACGAAAAGCGGAAAAGACGTTACGCTTGAAATTTATGTTCAGCCGAGAAACAAAGGACGTTCAGCCCATGCCATGAGTTCATTAAAAAAAGCAATGCAGTGGGATGAAGATGTGTTCAGCCTTGAATATGATCTTGATCGATTCATGATTGTCGCAGTTGATGATTTTAATATGGGGGCAATGGAGAACAAAGGACTCAATATTTTCAATTCGAAATATATCATGGCCTCGCCTGAAACGGCGACCGACCTCGATTATCTGAATATAGAAGGGGTCGTTGCACATGAGTACTTCCACAATTGGACGGGCAATCGTGTTACCTGCAGGGATTGGTTTCAATTGAGCCTTAAAGAGGGACTAACTGTTTTTAGGGATCAGGAATTCTCAGCGGATATGAATTCACGACCTGTCCAGAGAATTGATGATGTAAAGCTATTGAGGCAATTCCAGTTTCGTGAGGACGCAGGCCCAATGGCGCATCCCGTTCGCCCGGAAAGTTATATGGAGATAAATAATTTTTATACCGTCACGGTATATAACAAAGGCGCTGAAGTGGTACGTATGATCCACACACTGTTAGGTGCGCCTCTTTTTCGTTCCGGGATGGATTTGTATTTCCAGCGTCATGATGGAGAGGCGGTGACCTGCGACGATTTTGTCGCCGCCATGAGTGACGCTTCGTCTATTGATTTGGTCCAGTTTAAACGGTGGTATTCCCAAGCAGGCACACCTGAAATTAGTGTCTCGGAGCATTGGAACCAGAGTGATGGAACCTATACCCTTGAATTTGAGCAAGCAACCCAAGCAACGCCTGGGCAATCAGAAAAGCAGGCTTTTCACATTCCAATACTGTTCGGACTTATCAACAGGAGTGGCGAAGAACTCAACATTGAAGCACCGGCAAACTGCACGAAACGAGGAAACAATCTTCTTTTTGAATTTAAAGAGCAAAAAGATACGGTTCGATTTACCAATCTTCCTGAACAACCGATACCCTCTTTGTTAAGGAATTTTTCTGCACCAGTAAAACTCAAAATGAATCAGGGAATTGAAACACTTTCACATTTAATGAGTCATGATCCTGATCTGTTCAGTAGATGGGATGCATCATTTCGGCTTGGGGAAAAAATAATTCTCGCTGTCAAGGATGCCTTTTTGCAAAACCAGGAACCGCTTATCAATCAACGCTTCTTTGATTCTTTTGAAGCAAATTTGGAAGAAATTAGAGACACTGCGCTTACCGCACTGGCTTTAACCCTCCCTCAGGAAAGTTATTTGGCTCAGGTCGTAAAGAGTGTAGATCCTGGACTTCTGCACCAAGCCTATCGGTATACAATCAGTCAAATCTCAAATCGTATCTACCACCAATTCAGTACAGTGTATCAAACATACTCAGCGGTACAATCGTTTGAAATAAGTCCAGAAGCGATGGGTGCAAGAAGTCTGGCAAATATCTGCCTTTATTACCTTTCCTTTGCGGATAGCCAGGATGATGAAAAAGAAACTCTCATAAGGAATCATTACGACCGTGCTGACAACATGACTAATGTGATAGCAGCGCTCTCTTCAGTGAGTAACCTGGCTATCCCCCTTCGTGATGAATTACTAAGTGATTTTGAGAAGAAATGGGCCAACGATCCTTTGGTAATGGATAAGTGGTTTTCTATTCAGGCGGGTGCCCAGACGGATGATACTTTTGAACGGGTGCAAAAACTTCTCACGCACCCCTCATTTTCCATGAAAAACCCTAATAAGGTTCGGTCATTGATTGGTGCCTTTTCTGCTAATCATCACAAGTTTCATCGGACCGATGGCGCAGGATATTTTTTCCTGACCGAGAAAATAGTGGAACTGGATTCCTTTAACCCACAGATTGCAGCGCGACTTGTTTCACCACTTACCACGTGGCGTAAGTATGTTCCCGCCCAGCAGAAATTGATGAAGCAGGCACTTGAGGGAATACTAGAGAATAAAACATTGTCTAAAGATGTTTTTGAAATTGCGCAAAAAAGCCTGATGGGTGAGGAGTAATCAATCTCTTTTGTGGCAGAATAGACAGCGATATGGATCAGGGTGTGTGTCTGTTAAAGGGTATTCACCACCTTTGGAATGACATCCTACGCAGAGTTTCTCAGCTTCTTTTTTGGACTTGATCTCATAGAATTTCCGGTGGTTTTCATCACGGGGCATTCGAGAGGTTGTTTCTTCCGGTGCACTATAGAGAAAAATCAACAGGGCAATCGCGCCCCCTGCAAAGAGCATATTCAATAAGCGATTAATATTTTTATTTTGTCTTGATGAATCAGCCATTTGGTATCGTTGTAAGACTATTGTGCCATTTCGAATCTTTTAAAGGAGATGACTCGTAAACGCAATAAAAGAACTGTCAACTCAGATAATAATGATGAAAACCTTTGGTGACGATTCGCAAGATTCAATATTTTTTTGTGATCTGCATGACGTAGCAGCATTTTTGCCAAGTTGTTATTTCGAACTGATCCGTGGATAATCTTTTCTGCTACGGCTTCGGCTGAAACGAATGCAGGGTAAATCCCTTCACCAGTTAAAGGTGAGGCCAAACCTGCGGCATCACCTATGAGATAAACCTTACCAAAATCCCATCCACGATAGTCAATATTGATTTTTTCTGATTGCAGTTTTGCACCATCAAGCGATATGCCGATTGAGTGAGCCCACTCGATAATGTTTTGGTTAAAAATCTGCAGTGATTTTATTGAGGAGGCGAGATAGCCTCCAATGGATAATTGGTTGGAATGCGGAAAAACCCAGGTGTAACCACTCTCAAATAAGGCAGGATTAAAATTCCAAATCATTTTTTCAAAAGGTTTACTGACCTGGTAATTGATGCCGACACCCACGTGAGTGGTATCAATACCAATAGATTTTCGTACTTTTGAGTGTGAACCATCAGCTCCAATTAGAATATCAGCTGATGCATGATAACGTTTTTTGTCCCGTATAAACTCCAACTCGCTGCCTGAAATATGAGTTACCCGTGTCCCTTTCAGTATCGTAACACCTGCAGCCTCTGCGGCACGTAGCATATATTGGCCCAGATTGATTCGGTTTACGGTTGCGATGATCGGGGTGGGAGAGGTGATTTCAGCAGATTGCAATGGGGTGGTGACTTGCTGCTGAGGAAATTTTCTCTCAATCAGTATTTCGGGAACCCGCTGGACCAGTCCCTGCCAGGTAATACCTCCAGCACAAACTTTGGAGCCAATAAGCTTTTTCTGTTCGATAAGGAGAACTTTCAGCTTGTGTGCAGCCAGCAATTCAGCACATCGCAGGCCTCCGGGACCACCACCCACAATGATGACATCATATTTCATTCTATTCAAGAGAGGTAGCAGATGATTTTCTTAATTTAACCGGTTTCGAACGTGCTGATCTGACACGGATATTTAAAAGTTCAACGAACAGAGAAAAAGCCATGGCAAAATAAATATACCCTTTCGGAATATGCAGGGTAAGTCCCTCTCCTATTAAGGAAACGCCAATAAGCAGGAGAAAACTCAGCGCGAGCATTTTAATGGTTGGGTGATTTTCTACAAATCTGGAGATTGGAGCTGCCATGAAAAGCATAACCATTACCGCGATAATGATGGCAATGACCATTACCGCGAGATCATCAGCTAATCCGACTGCGGTGATAACCGAATCAAGAGAAAACACGATGTCCAGAATCATGATCTGAATGATGACTGACAGAAAAGAAGCTTTTGTTTTCTTATTATCCTGATGATCAGGTGTTGAACCTTCAAGATTTTCATGAACCTCGAGTGTACTTTTTCCAAGCAGGAACAACCCACCTACAATCAATATCAAGTCACGCCCCGAGAAAGCATGGTCAAACAGGGAAAAAAGCGGTTGGGTAAGACGCATGATAAGTGTTATGGAGAACAACAATGCTATCCTGGTCACCATAGCAAGCATCAGACCGATCGAACGTCCCCTTGATTGCAGATGCTCAGGAAGTTTCGAGGCGAGTATCGCAATGAAAATTATATTATCAATACCGAGAACAATTTCCAGCGATGTGAGGGTAACCAGCGCAATCCAGGCATCCGGGGAGGTTATCCAATCCATAGAAAAAGGGGCCTTTTGTTAGCGTGAGGACAAGTGGAATTTCAACTGATATATTTTACCGGAAACGTGTGAT
The DNA here is from genome assembly GCA_004796425.1 of Desulfobulbaceae bacterium. Taxonomy (GTDB): domain Bacteria; phylum Desulfobacterota; class Desulfobulbia; order Desulfobulbales; family Desulfocapsaceae; genus MADRE3. The sequence continues at coordinate 6,303 of QZLB01000301.1, forward strand.
AGAAGGTGAGGTTAATGCGTTATTCCTGATTCCGGTTCAAGATGGATGAACCGGAATCAAGGCCTCTTTTCGTTACTCTCCCATAAGGATGCCTTTCATATACTCACGATTGAGTCGGGCGATATTGCGAATAGAAATCCCCTTCGGACAGACCATTTCGCATTCTTTTTCGTTCGTGCAATGACCAAAGCCTTCTGCGTCCATCTGCTGAACCATGGCCTGAGCTCGTTTCTTACGTTCTGGCTGACCCTGTGGCAATAAGGCCAGTTGAGAGATTTTGGCGCTGGTAAACAACATTGCTGCTCCATTTGGACAGCTCGCAACACAGGCACCGCAGCCAATACAGGCCGCAGCATCCATTGATAGCTCTGCTGTTTCAGAGGATATTGGTATTGCATTCCCGTCAATGGTTCCTCCGGTATTGATAGAAACATAGCCGCCGGCCTGGATCACCCGATCAAATGCTGACCGATCTACCACCAAATCCTTGCGAATTGGAAATGCTCGAGAACGAAACGGTTCAATCACCAGCGTGTCACCGGTGTTAAAGGTTCTCATGTGCAGCTGGCATAGGGTAACTTCTTTGTCGGGACCATGGGCAACCCCATCTACAACAGCCCCACACATGCCGCAAATTCCCTCACGACAATCATGGTCAAAGGCGACCGGCTCCTTTCCTTCTTTGGTAAGATTTTCATTGAGTACATCTAACATCTCCAGAAAGGACATATCGGTTGTGATGTCTCTCAGGGTATACGTTTCAAAGTTACCGAGGGAGTCATTATCTTTTTGTCGCCAAATTTTCAGAGTAAGATCAATGGTATTCATAGCTGTATGCTCTTGTATAGTAATATCTAATCGATTGTTTTTTACTTATAACTTCTCTGGCTTGGAGTCACATTCTCGAATACCAAAGGTTCTTTGTGAAGATTCGGCTCGTTATCTGCTCCGGTATATTCCCAAACCGAGACATAGGAGTAGTTTTCGTCGTCTCGCAATGCTTCATTCTCCTCTGTCTGGCTCTCTTCACGCAGGTGGCAACCACATGATTCCTTTCTATCCAGGGCATCACGGATCATGAATTCAGCAAACTCAAGAAAATCGGCAACCCTGCCGGCACGTTCAAGGGATTGATTCAGATCACTGCCGGTTCCTGGGATATACACGTTATCCCAAAATTCTTTCTTGAGATCGGGGAGTCTGGAAAGGGCATGCTCAAGTCCTTCTTTGTTTCGAGCCATACCACAGTTATCCCACAATAATCGACCGAGCTCTTTATGAATTTCATCAACCGTAACTTTTCCTGAAGGGCCATCGCCACTGTTTCTCATCAATCGACTGATGCGATCAGCTACATTCTGTTCGGAGGTTTTAAACTCTTCATGTGTGGTATCGGCAGGCGCCATGGTTTCAGAGCCAAAATAACTGCCAACAGAAGTGCTGATCACAAAATATCCATCTGCAAGACCCTGCATCAGAGCACTTGCACCTAATCTGTTTGCACCGTGATCGGAGAAATTGCATTCTCCGAGCGCAAATAAACCTGGAATCGTGGTCATCAGATTATAGTCAACCCACAACCCTCCCATGGTATAGTGTACTGCAGGGTAAATCATCATGGGGTCTTTCATTGGGTCGGTATCGACTATTTTCTCATACATCTGGAAGAGATTTCCATATTTCCTGAATATGGTTTCTTCTCCGTCCCGCTTTATCGCATCTGCAAAATCCAGATAAACGGCAAGTTTTGTTGAACCTACACCCTTTCCTTGGTCGCACTGTTCCTTCGCGTTCCGAGAGGCGACATCACGGGGAACCAGGTTACCAAAACTTGGATACTTATTTTCGAGGTAATAGTCACGATCCTCTTCAGGGATCTGACTTGGTGGTCTCTGGTCATCTTTGTCTTTAGGCACCCATACTCTTCCATCGTTTCTCAGACTTTCACTCATAAGTGTAAGTTTCGATTGGAAAGTTCCGTGAACCGGAATGCAGGTCGGATGAATCTGCACAAAGCTCGGGTTGGCAAACCCCGCACCTTTTTTGCATGCGCGCCATGCTGCAGTCACATTCGATGCCATGGCATTGGTTGAGAGGAAATAAGCATTCCCGTATCCACCTGTACAAAGCAGTACCGCATCAGCGCAATGTGATTGAATTTCACCGGTAATAATATCGCGGGTAATGATGCCGCGGGCCCGCCCGTCAATAACCACGAGTTCCATCATCTCTTTTCTTGGTCTCATGGTGACGTTACCATTTTTAATCTGCCGGGAGAGCGCACTGTAGGCTCCAAGTAACAGCTGTTGTCCTGTTTGTCCTCGAGCATAAAAAGTTCGAGACACCTGGGCACCTCCAAAAGATCTGTTTGCAAGATTGCCGCCATATTCGCGGGCAAATGGTACTCCCTGGGCTACACACTGATCGATAATATTTCCTGATACCTGGGCAAGCCGGTACACATTCGCCTCGCGAGCCCTGAAGTCGCCGCCCTTGATAGTATCATAAAAGAGCCGCTCCACCGAATCACCATCATTCTGGTAGTTCTTTGCAGCGTTAATACCGCCCTGAGCAGCGATGGAATGTGCTCTTCTTGGACTGTCTGAGATGCAGAAGGTTTCAACTTTGTAACCAAGCTCACCAAGGGTTGCTGAAGCAGAGGCTCCTGCAAGGCCAGTTCCGACAACGATAACTTTGTATTTGCGTCGATTAGCAGGATTGACCAGTTTGGATTGGAAGCGATGGGTATCCCATTTCTCTGAAAGTGGTCCTGATGGGATTTTGGCATTTAATTCCATTTTTTACCTTTTAACTAAATTTTCTTGAATGTTCGGATAGACTCGTAGCTGAAATGTTTCCTGTCGAAGCAGGTGCGTCATTAATACGCAGAACCGGCACCTGTCATGAAATAAATGGGTATACCTCCAAACAGGACGAGAAAGAAAACCGGAACAATGATCGTAAGTTTTGCAATTAAGCAGTTATAGCGAGGGTGGTTGACACCGAAAGTCTGCAGCATACTCCAGAACCCGTGGTTCAGATGGATTGCCAGCGCGACAAAGGATACGATATAAAACAGACTGTAAAAGAAACCACTTAAGTATTCTTTTACCGTTACACTAATCGGAACACCGGCAGGAGCGGCGATGTTAAATCCAAAAACGTGAATGATCGTGAACACCAGAATGAACAACCCCGTGAAAGGCATAGTCCTCGAGGCAAAGGTGTTTTCGACGACACGCTTGTTAACCTCGTAACGTGAATACCGGGTAGACCTACTCTCAAGAAAAAGCAGGGTGCCGACACTGATATGCGCGATAAAAAGAACCAGAAGTCCAAGGCCGAAAATTAATACAAGTACAGGGAAACCATGCAGCGTATCCGCATAGATTTGAAAATATTTACTACCCATGTATATTGCAGCGTTGCCAAACGCATGTACGGCAAGAAAGAGGATCAGAAGTAATCCGGTTGTTGCCATGATAATTTTTTTGCCGATTGAAGATTTCACAAATGAAACAAACCACATGAGCGTACACCTCGCTGATAAAAGTATAAGATAACGTACTATTTTTAATCGGTTAATACTTATCGATATTTGAGAAAAATAAAAGGTTTCTTTTCCATAGTATGATAAAAAATCTTGATGATGAATTACTTTAAAAATTAAACAGAAAACCTCATATTATAACCTACCGGCATTTATGGAATTACGTGATACTAAAGGGATAATTTTTGATCTGGATGGAACACTGATTGACTCACTGCAGGATATCGC
>QZLB01000326.1 GCA_004796425.1 Desulfobulbaceae bacterium
ACGCGCAGGCAATGAGGACCAGATGTGAGCTGCTGGAAGAAAACTGCAGGGATCAGCACGATAGAAAACTGCTCGGTTCCAGTCAGGCGATGCAGCAGGTGCATCAAACCATTGAAAAGGTTGCGGCAACCAACGCTACGGTCCTGATAACCGGCGAATCGGGAACCGGGAAAGAGTTGGCGGCCAGGGCCATTCATCGGGCGAGTAATCGGTCCGATAAGCCTTTTGTTTCCATAAACTGTGCGGCGATTCCGGAAGGGTTGATCGAATCAGAATTATTCGGACATGAAAAGGGGGCCTTTACCGGAGCGGATCGGCTGCGCAAAGGGAAATTTGAGTTGGCAAATGGGTCCACACTACTGATGGATGAGCTGGGTGATCTGCCGATACCACTGCAGGCAAAGTTGCTTCGCGTGCTCCAGGAGAGTGCCTTTGAAAGAGTTGGGGGAAATAAAACGATAGAGGTGGATGTGCGTCTGATTGCCTGTACCTCAAAGATGCTAAAAGAGGAGGTTGATAAAGGTACTTTCAGGCAGGATCTGCTGTACCGGTTGCAGGTCATTCCCCTTGAGATGCCGCCATTGCGGGAGCATAAAGAGGACTTGGAGGAGCTCTGCGCTGCCTTCATTGCAGAATTTAATCTTTTGCATGGCAAATCTATATCGCTTACCCCGAAAGTAATTGCCTGTTTACGACAATATGATTTTCCTGGAAACATAAGAGAGCTCCGCAATATTCTTGAACGGGCCCAGGTGCTGTGCCCTGGACCTGAAATACAACCATCTGATCTTCCAGAAGAAATGCGAAAATATGATGAGCAGAGTGGGGTCGATTTTAATCTGAGCAACGCACTGGCCAGGGCCGAGTATCTGAGTCTGAAAGCGGCACTTATCGAGACCAGTGGAAATCGGACGGAAGCTGCCAGGATTTTGGGTATCAGCCGAAAAAACCTCTGGGAAAAACTAAAACTTCACAACATCACGTAAGCGGTGCGATTTCCAGGAAGACTGCAGCTTCCAATCCGAGCTTTTCCTGTGGTGTTACCCTGTAGTAGCACTCCAGTATGGTCAATTGTTACCGCCCGGTAACGACAACGCTACGATATACCACTATGTGCCTGATATTGTTGAGGGAGAAAACAGGCACGGAGTTTGCTGTATTCTTCTGAACAAAGAAAAGATCCGGGAATGTGGTTGCGAAAGACAGACCGCTATTCTTTGAGCTAAACCAATTCCTTTTGAAAATCATAGGGTGCGGCGAAAGTCGTCTCCCAGAGATCAATAAAAAGCTCGTTCTTGATGGCGATCACCCGGCCGGCTGACAGGACGTAGCGTAACCTGATCATAGAGAAGGAGAACATTATGAAGAAGAAGGGTTTCGGTGTCGGTTTACTGGCCGCACTATTTCTATTTGTGGCTTTGGGAGGTGTGGGGTTGTCCTTTGCAGGGGACAAGGTCATGAGCCGCAGTGAGCAGTGGGCTGATAAATATCCGCACCAGTACAAGAGCTGGAAGATGACCTCGCAGAACGATGAGATCACCGATATGCTCAAAGAGAAGCCGCAGCTTGCGATTCTTTGGGCAGGCTACGGCTTTGCCAAGGATTACAATGCTCCTCGCGGCCATTTTTACGCGCTCCAGTCCAATATCAACTCGCTGCGAACAGGAGCACCAAAAGACAAGAAAACCGGGCCAATGCCGACCGCCTGCTGGTCCTGTAAGTCTACCGATGTGCCGCGCATTGTGGCAGAGCAGGGAGAGTTGGAATACTTCACCGGCAAATGGGCAAAGTATGGGGATGAGATGGTCAACCCGATCGGTTGCGCCAACTGTCATGATTCCAAGACCGGAGAACCGGCGATCTCCTCAGCCTACCTGGTTCGTGGGCTTGAAGCTGCCGGTTTGAAATCGAGTGATTTTGATAGTGAGGATATGCGAAGCCTCGGTTGTGCCCAGTGTCACTCTGAGTATTATTTCCAGGCTACTGAGTGGACTGACAAAGATGGCAATAAAAAGGTTGCCAAAGTCGTTACCTTCCCATGGCATAACGGCCTGAGCGCCGAGGCTATGGAATCTTACTATGATGAGATTGGTTTCAAAGACTGGACCCATAAGATTTCCAAGGCGCCGATGCTCAAAGCGCAGCATCCGGGCTATGAGATTTTCCAGACCGGCATCCATGCGAAGAGTGGAGTTACCTGCGCTGACTGCCATATGCCTGAGGTCATTGAAGGCGAGGTGAGCTATTCAAGCCACCATCTGGTAAGCCCGATGGATGATGTTGAGAATATCTGCCTTGGTTGTCATGATCAGGAAGCTGAAGACCTCAAAGCGGTTGTTGAAGCAAAGCTTGAGCGTAAAGAGCAGCTGATGGAAATCGCGATGAATTCCCTGGCCAAAGCACACCTGGAAGCAGGTAAGGCGTGGGAAGTAGGCGCAACCGAAGCGGAGATGAAGGAAATCCTTACCGATATTCGTCATGCACAATGGCGCTGGGATTACTCAATCGCCAGCCACGGTTCCTATTTCCATGCACCTGAAGAGACCCTGCGCTTGCTGGCAGTAGCCAACGAGACCGCTCAGGAAGCTCGTTTCAAACTGGTCAAGGTATTGGCAAAGTATGGTGCAGCTGATTTCGTTGCCCCTGATTTCTCCACCAAAGAGAAAGCCCAGGCGCTTGCCGGTTTGAATCTTGACAAGCTGGTAGCGGACAAGCTGGAGTTCAAAGACACCCTGCTGAAAGAGTGGACCGAATCTGCAATTAAGAACGGAAAACTAGATCCTGAAGCACGCACGGGTATGTCAGATAGAACCTCTTACTCCAATTAATCGCGCACGTTTCGATTAATGGACCTTCCACCCCCCTGCTCCGGTGTCGGAGCAGGGTTTTTTTTGGGGAGACCTATAGACTTTGTTTATTTGATGCTGACCGGCTGTTGTTTTTTCTGGTCGCCGACCAGCCATTCGATTTCAACCTCGAGTTTTCGTTTGGTCCTGTTTTTGCCCACCTCTTCTTCCGCCTTGATTTCTACTTCGACACGCTCTGGAATTTTAAGCTTTGTTTCCTTGTTCCCCCGGACCAGGGTTACCTTGCCTTTTTCTACTTTTGAGGCGATGATTCTGAGCATTTCTGCGGCTTCACCGGCGCTCATTTTCTCCTCGTTTTTAAACAGAACTTTTTCTCGTCCCATACGATGCTCCTTTTTAAAAATTAAGTCTCAACCACTTCCCAGATAATATTTCTGCCAGGCATCAGACCCCATCTGAATATACAGATTCTTCTTCGATTTAATATCAAGGGCCCGGATTTTGTCAAATATCTTTCGGGCGGCGTTGCGGGCGCCCGTCTCCTGGTAGCTGATACCAAGCATAAAGAGCAGGTCATGTTTTTGGGTCTGAACTTTTGTGGCAATCTGAAGATCAACAGCCGCAGCGCTGAAATTTTGCATCTTAAAATGAATTTGTCCTCGCTGGCTTCGATAATGTGCATTCTTCGGGGCTCGATCAAGTGCCTGATTTAAATACAGCAGTCCTTTTGGAGTGTTGTACTCTTTCTCTAAAAAGAGCATCGCTAACTGGTAAAAAGGGTCCGCACTATTACTGTTTTGCTCAATGGCGGCAAAGAAATAGGTTTTAGCCTCCTGCAATTTGCCATCCTTGAGCGCCTTTTTACCCTGTTGAACAAGGGTGTCTTTTTTAACCGGGGGAGCTGGTGGTTGGCTCGTTTCCAGTTCAGGCTCAACTGGAATTACTGCAGGGGGTGTGGCAATATTAAATCTTTTTTTAGTTCTGGCAGGCGTAATGGTGAGAGAAGCCAGCAACTCAGAGAGGCCTGGTAGGTCCGGGTCATGTTCATGGGCGATCCTTGCATCACTTAAGAGTTGCCCCGGTTTATCGAGATGCTTAGAGGCACGCGCTCTGAGATAATAGAGGGCTGCCTGTTCATGCCCATTGTCAATGGCCAAAGAGAGGGCACTGTGGGCTTGTTGGTATTCCTGAAGTTCCAAATAACATTTTGCCAGTTCGATGGTGTAAGTCGGATTGCCAGGATTATAAGTGAGTGCGCGTTGAAAATAGACGGCTGCTTTCAACGGCTCAGGATCACGGGCTCGGATGGTTTTGCCCAGCATGAAGTAGCCCGTATCATCATCGGGAGCCTCAGCGATCATCCTGAAGAAGAAACCGGCGGCCTCGTTATATTTTTTTCTGTGATACGCTTCCACCCCATTGATGTAGGCGTTTCTAAGCTCGATGGAGATTGGTTGCTGCGACTTTTTGTCTCGATCAGCTCTCGCCCTGCGAGCAGATGTGACGGCCCGGAGGTGGGACTCCTCTTCCTGCCTGCGTTGCTGTTGCAAATATTCATTAATCAGGGTTCGGGCTCTGATTTTAAAACTGGAGTCTGGCGTATCTTTCAGAACCATCAGGTCATCAATAGCCTTGCCAATCGCACCCTGTAGGTAGTAGCTACTGGACCGGGCCAGATACCCTTGTTCCAGGAATGGATTATGGTTCAACGCCGCTGAATAATCATCAATTGCCTCTTCGTGCATGCCCTTTTGCTGATAGAGATTTGCCCTTTGCAGATGATAGTAGGCTTGGAGATGAAGTGAAGTTTCAAAATTGATAGCTTCATCGTAGTAACCGTGGCAGAGCGAGAGATCATCGACTTCCTGAAAACAGAGCGCTCCCAGGGAAGAATAGGCGAAACCGAGGTCTTGTTTTTTTTTGATGAGTCGATCCAAACGGTTTTTTGCCCGGATTGGCTGGTTCGTTGCAATCATGGACGATATCAGGCCCCGTTGAGCATGGATGTTTGATGAATTGCGCCGCACACTCGCGCTGAAAAAAGCAACGGCTTCCCTGGTGCTGAGTGTTTCTTTCAACACCTCATCATATGCTTCAATTGAGCGGGCATGGGGGAGTTGTCGTTTGAGGTTGTCAACAATTTCCATAAACGGCAGCATAACGCGGTCCTGAAGGATAAATTCACGCTTATCAACAGGGTCGGCAAGTTGTTCCAGGTTGAGTGTTACATAATCGGCGAAAATGGTAGAAATCACGGGATGTGACTTCTGAATACTCCTGGTGATATCGGCAAATTCAAACATCGATTTTGCAGAACCATGTCGCCAGGGGGCGAGATATACTAATTTTGCTCGATATCCTTCCAGCCAGCCCGGGTCGTTTAGTACCGATGTGAGGTACCACTGATCAAGAACCGTTTCCTCTTCTCCCTCATAGAGGGCAAGGCTTACGAGGGCAGCAGGGGCACCTGGTGCGGCGGGATCGATTTCTAGAGCTTTAAGAAGATCAGCGTGGGCCGCAGTGAGTGACTCCTGGTATTGCGTTCGCTTTTTCTTGGTGAGTAAAATGGTGGCATCATACCCCTTGATTTCGGCAGCGCGGTACAGGGCAGATTTGCCGCGCAGAAAATACGGGTGGTAATGGTCCGGGTATGTTTCGAGCCACCGGCTGAAACGGTGTTGCAGCGGGTGTTTGGCAAGTCGGTTATAGAGAATTTCGTGAATCCGCTCGCCATTTTGGGAGCGTTGTCCCCTTTTAATCTGTTCTGAAAAATAGCGATTGGCCTTGTCAAACCGCTGTTGATTGATCAGCGAAATCAAGCGATGCTCATGATGGTCTATTTCTGCTGGCGCCAGAATCGAGGGGGTGGCGTGAGCGGGCAGCAC
>QZLB01000214.1 GCA_004796425.1 Desulfobulbaceae bacterium
AATGTGATTGCAATTCATTGGAACCGCAGTTCGATACTCAATGAGGATGGGCTTCGGTACGAAGATGAATTTATCCGTCACAAAGTGCTCGATCTGGTCGGAGACATAACCTTACTTGGCTGTCCTCTACTCGGCCATGTAACCGCCCGAAAAGCAGGCCACCGTCAACATCTATCATTCATGGAGAAAATTGCCCTGTCCCCCCACAGCTGGGAACTGGTTGAGCTTGGCAAAAATGGCACGCAGTCAGTCATTTCCAACTTCGTCTCAAATACCAAGGTCGCAGAAGATGTCATCATGCCATTTCTCAAACCTCTTGAACCGGCGATCGCCTCACTTTAATCGAGGTTTCCACACATCCAGTTATTTAAAGCGCGCCCATTAATTGCCGATAATTTTTACCAGCACCTTTTTTTTTCTTCTCCCATCAAACTCACCGTAGAAAATCTGTTCCCAGGTACCAAAATCAAGGCGCCCCTCTGTTACGGCCACAACAACTTCCCTGCCCATGATCTGTCTTTTCAGATGAGCATCGGCATTATCTTCATATCCATTATGACGATATTGTGAAACCGGTTCATGGGGAGCGAGTTTTTCAAGCCATACCTCATAATCGTGATGCAATCCAGACTCATCATCATTGATAAAAACCGAGGCAGTGATATGCATCGCATTGCAGAGCAACAGTCCCTCGGCAATCTTGCTTTCAGCAAGACATTGTTCTACTTCACGGGTGATATTAATCAACGCCCTTCTTGTCGGAACTTCAAACCAAAGTTCTTTTCGGTAGCTTTTCATTAAAAGATTCTCCTCCAGATTGAATAACGCAACCGCAATCGAGTCAATGAAATCTTAACCCACCCAGTAACATGAATAATATTATACGTTCTTATGCCTACCAGCTATTCCAACTGAATCAGTATTCCAGGTTTCAGAAACCAGGAAAAAGCGTGCGGTTCTAATCCTCTAACCATAATTGCGGATACACAGTCTTTGGAAGAAGCTTTGCGAGTCGCGCGATACTATTTTTATGTTGTTTGGTAAGGAGTATTTTGAGCTCAATGGGCATATCACCTTCTACCCCACGAAAAACGACTTCCTTTAGCTTCTCACTGTGATCCTCGCTTGCCTTTTGAATCCCAAGAAATTTACAGAGCTGGTTAAAATAGGTGAGCGGTTGATCCTGCAATTCATCGTAAAATAAAACAAGAACTCTTTCAGTTCCAAACACATTACGCCATGACTCAATAAGCCGTGCATAATCATTTGAACGTTTTTGAAGCGGGTCGTTGATATGATGCAAAAACTCACGAATGGGTACCTCATCAGCACTACGGTTGGTTCGCATGCATAGATTCATCTTAGCCCGCGACCAGTCACGCTCAATGGGATTTCTCACCGTGATGATAATCTTCAGGTCCGGAAAGGCAGCTTTGATATTGTAAATTATCGAAGGAGGAAGTTCGCAATACTTAGCAGAGATATCACCACTCACCTGTGCATCATGAAACAGCGATGAGTACCAGCGGTTAGTCCTTTTACCTACAAAATAACGAAGATCCCATCTCAACTGTGATTTATCAAGTTTTCCTTTGATGATATCAGCAGCATGTTTTTTTAACTGTTGGCGATAGAAATGTTTTTTTCCAAGGAAATGCCAGTGCTTACTCAATAACCGAGAGACCATATTATAATTACCGAGGTATCGTTTTTCCCAGAAATATCGTATTTCCTTATCCAAGGGAAAGCACACCTGAGGGTGTTGTTGCAGATTACGATAAATCCAGGTTGTACCGGTTTTCGGTGGTCCAATCCCTATGAAATCAGGCTTATTAAACGTTTCTTTCTTCACCGTATGCTTATGGTTCCTTCTAAAACGATGGAACGCCAGTCAATGAAAATGCTATTGACTGGCGTTTTACTGAGCAGTACCCGGTTAGTAAAAAAAATCTTGCTGAACTATATGCCCATGCGCTTCTTAAGATTCTGATCGAGAACTGCAAGAAACTCCTCCGTCGTCAAAAACGGCTGGTCATTTCCAACCAGAAGGGCCAGGTCCTTGGTCATTTTGCCTGACTCAACGGTTTTAATACATACCGATTCCAGGGTGGCAGCAAAGTCTACGACCTCTGGGGTGTTATCAAAGGTACCTCGGTAATGCAATCCTCGTGTCCAGGCGAAAATCGAAGCAATTGGGTTGGTTGAAGTCTTGTTGCCTTTTTGGTGTTCGCGATAGTGTCTAGTTACGGTGCCATGGGCCGCTTCTGCTTCTATTGTTTTTCCGTCTTCTGTCATCAGCACCGAGGTCATCAACCCCAGAGACCCAAAACCCTGAGCTACGGTGTCAGATTGAACGTCACCGTCGTAATTTTTGCACGCCCAGACAAAGCCACCTTCCCATTTCAATGCGGCGGCTACCATGTCATCGATCAACCGATGTTCATAAGAAATACCTGCAGCAGTAAATTTCTCTGCAAACTCATTTTCATAAACTTCCTGGAACAGATCCTTGAACCTGCCATCATATTTTTTCAGAATGGTATTCTTTGTTGAAAGATACACCGGCCAGCCAAGGTCAAGTCCGTAATTCATACATGAACGGGCAAACCCCCTGATCGATTCATCCAAGTTATACATACCAAGCGCACAGCCGCTGCCGGTAAAGTCAAAGACTTCATGCTCTATTACCTCACCTCCATCTTCAGGAGTGAACTTGATAGTAAGTTTACCGGGGCCCGGTACCAGAAAATCAGTGGCTCGATACTGATCCCCGAAAGCGTGTCTGCCTATGACAATCGGTTTTGTCCACCCGGGTACCAGCCGCGGAATATTAGCGCAGATAATCGGCTGTCTGAATACGGTGCCCCCAATAATATTTCGGATGGTACCGTTGGGTGACTTCCACATCTTTTTCAAACCAAATTCTTCCACCCGGTTCTCATCCGGGGTGATGGTTGCACACTTTACGCCAACCCCATATTCTTTTATAGCCTTAGCGGCATCCACGGTGATCTGATCATTTGTTTCATCTCGTTTCTGGACTGACAAATCGTAATATTTCAGATCTATATCAAGATATGGCAAGATCAATTTATCTTTAATAAATGCCCAGATTATTCTGGTCATCTCATCGCCATCAATCTCTATGACAGGTTTTTTTACAATGATTTTAGTCATCAGCTCCTCCGCTCTTGAAAACTAATTACTCTTTTACTGGTGAAAATATTAAGAAGAACTGCTCATAATACTAGGAAAAGTCATTAGTGCAAGCAGATACCTAAACAAAGCAAGAACCATTCGTGGTTCGAATCACTCTTTAGTTCAATTAAGATTGTCACATCTTTGGCTTGAATTTAATTAAAATATAGCCTAGACAATAATTTCTTGAAAAATCGTCTGAGGTAGAGTTAATTCGCCTATTCTTAAATTCAGCCGGAAAATATAGAGTAATGACCACAACACTTTCAGAATCCAATCGTATTGTAATTACAGGAGTAGGCCTCGCTTCTCCAAACGCCAGCAACTTAGCAGAGTTTAGAGAAAAGGTTTTGGCCGGTGAATCAAATATTACCGAAATAGATTTACGTTACTTTGGTAAGTCCGCTGCTGGTATCTGTTCAATTGAAGAAACGAGATATCGCAAGAAGAAAGAGAATAAGCGCGGTACGAGAGCGGGGTGTCTTGGCGTTTATTGTGCCAATGAAGCACTTGTTGATGCCGATTTGGCGATCGATCACTACGAAAAATCCAAGATTGGGGTTTACATCGGGCTTACCGAACATGGAACGGTAGAGACGGAAAACGAGATCTACAACATAAAGGGGTATGATTACAATACCGACTACTGGACCCATCATCACAACCCTCGAACGGTTCTCAACAATCCTGCTGGCGAGATCACACTCAACCTCGGCATTACTGGGCCGCACTACTCTATTGGAGCTGCCTGTGCAGCAGGGAATGCTTCTCTGATTCAGGCCGTGCAGATGCTCAGATTGTCTGAAGTTGATATGGCAATTGCCGGAGGGGTTTCAGAATCAACCGGTTCATTTGGGATTTTTGCCAGTTTCAGTGCCCAAAATGCACTCGCGACCGCCCCGGATCCTCGTCAGGCGAGTAAACCATTTGATATGGCGCGCAATGGTATTGTGATCTCTGAAGGTGCGTGCATATATATCTTGGAAACCCTGGAAAATGCCCGTCGTCGAGGGGCTAAAATTTATGGCGAAATCGTTGGTTATGCAATGAACTCCGATGCCAAAGATTTTGTCCTCCCTTACGCTGAGAGACAGGCTGAATGTATGACTCTTGCCCTCGAACGTGCAGGTCTATCACCCCAGGATATAGATATTGTTTCGACCCATGCTACTGGAACAAAACAGGGAGATATTGAGGAGTGTAAAGCAATCTCCAAGGTGTTCGAGAATTGCGATAGGACCTTTATCAATAACACCAAAAGTATCATTGGGCATGCAATGGGAGCTGCCGGTGTGCTAGAGCTTGCCGCAAACCTTCCCTCATTCGAAGACAATCTGATTCATCCAACGATAAATATCGATGAACTCGATCCCGAATGTGCGTTACCGAATTTGGTTTATGGAGAACCGGTGAAACGTGATGAAATTTCAACAATTTTAAATAATTCCTTTGGAATGGTAGGGATTAATTCCACCGTAATAATAAAAAAGTATCAAGATAAGCAGTGATATTTTCCCAGTTTTCAAAAAAACTATTAAAATGTCATGACAAGTATGTTATAAAAACAGTCTTGCAAAAAAGGCTTAGGATTTATTGAATTCTTTTCAAATAAACGTATAACGAAAACCTCACTGGTCACTGGAGATAGGAATGACACGTGATAGTATTAAAGATATCATTATTGAGATTATCGAGGACATCGATGAAGACGCCGACTTCGACAATCTCGACCCAGATCAACCCTTAAGAGATCAACTCGAACTAGATTCCATGGATTTTCTCGATATCGTCATGGAACTCAGAAAAAGATATCAACTCCAAATTCCTGAAGAAGACTATCCTCAGCTGGCAACTTTAACCAGTTGTATCAACTACTTAGAGCCGCTCTTAAAAGACGTTTAATCCGTGCATGCACGCTTTCTAGTTATTGGTGGCGGCCTCTCCGGCTTAGCCGCTGCCATTCGGTTAGCAAGATATAACGATTCAGTAGTACTGTTGGAAAAACACCATAGAGTGGGTGGTCTCAATTCCTATTTTTATCGGGAACGCCAACTTTTTGAGACCGGTCTCCACGCTATCACCAATTTCGCCGATCGTACAGAGAAAAAAGCCCCCCTTAACCGGTTACTGCGCCAGTTGCAGATCTCGCGAGATCAACTTGGGATATGCCCCCAAATTAAAAGCGAGATTTTTTTCCCTGATCGAGAAACATTAATTTTCGATAACGAATTTAAAACGTTAGAGAGCGAAATTTCAGACAAGTTTCCAAATTCTATCGACGGATTCCACGCTCTAGTTTCACATATCGATCAATTCGACCCGTTTACCGGTACTTTTCCCTTTATATCAACCAAAGAGATTCTCGACAATTACCTGAAGGACAGCCTGTTGACACAAATGTTGCTCTGTCCAATTTTATACTACGGATCAAGCTGGAAAAACGATATTGATTTCAGCCAGTTTGTAATCATGTTTCGCTCAATTTTTCAGGAAGGAATGTTCAGGCCAGCAGGAACTATAAAAGATCTACTCGATCTCCTGGTTGATAAGTTGAAAATTCATGGTGGTGAATTGCGCCTGAATAGCGGTGTGAAATCAATTGTTACCAATAATGATAAGGTTACTCACGTCGTACTCACAGATGATACAGAGATTTCATGTGATGCAGTGGTCTCTACAATCGGCCTCCAGGAGACCAGGGAGATCACCGTACCATCTGAAATATCTGAGTCGGTGGAAAGACTGAGCTTTGTAGAGAATATATATCAATTATCGACTGTGACACATCCGCGGTTACCTGCTGATAGAACGATTATTTTCTTTAATAACTCTGATTCACTGAAGTTCGAACCACCAGCCAGTCTGGTCGATTATCGAAGTGGAGTCATCTGCTTTCCTACCAATTTCAAAGCATTGGATCAGAAAAAGAATTTTGAAGTACGTACCACCCATTTGGCAAATTATCATCTTTGGTCAGAGCTCTCTTATGATCAGAGTGACTATAAAAACGAAAAAATTTTACTTTCTGAAACGTCTCTTCAACAGACTGAACATTATATAGGTTCATTTGCAGAAGATATTATTTTCCGAGACACTTTTACCCCTTTAACGATTCAAAGATATACCGGCAAGAAGGAAGGTGCCATTTATGGCAGCCCGATAAAGATAAAATCTGGTAAAACCAGGTATGAAAATCTTTTCATTGCTGGAACAGACCAGGGGTTTCTTGGTATAACAGGGGCAATGCTCAGCGGTATCTCCATCGTTAATCAGAACATTCTCGCCGGTAGCTAAATAAAGAATATCATGTCTACTCATTTCAAAGACTTAAAATCATCATACGACATTATTATAATTGGATCAGGGCTCGGTGGACTGACTACGGCAAACAGGCTGGCCAATAGCGGACATTCTGTTCTGCTGCTCGAACACCATCATCGACTTGGAGGACTGGCAACCTGGTTCAAAAGAAAGGGACATATCTTTGATGTATCACTCCATGGTTTTCCATACGGGATGATCAAAACCTGTAAGAAGTATTGGAACCGGGAAATCATGAATTCCATCGTTCAGCTCGAAAACATCGTCTTCGACAACCCGCAATTTTCACTGAAAACTACGTTTGACAGAGCCGATTTCACTGCCCTCCTGGAACAAAAATTCAAAATATCCTCGACCACCATCAATGATTTTTTTAACCGGGTAGCAGGAATGAATTTTTATGATGACCAGAATATGACGACCAGGGAATTATTTGAAGAGTTTTTCCCGGGCCGAACTGATGTGCATCGACTTCTGATGGAACCCATCACCTACGCAAACGGTTCCACCCTCGAAGATCCAGCAATCACGTACGGAATAGTTTTCTCTAATTTTATGAGTAAAGGAGTGTATACGTTTGAGGGTGGTACCGACCGTCTGATAAATCTGATGAAAGATGAACTCGAGAAGAATGGAGTTACCATCTGCACCCGGGCAAAAGTTGAAAGAATCGTCGTTGAAAATGGCAAAACTAGAGGTGTTGAAGTTAACAACCGTATGATTCAAGCCCCCGCTGTTGTTTCTAACAGTGGAATAACCAATACCATCTATAATCTTGCCGGCAAAGAAAGCTTTTCCGACACCTTCCTTGAACAGGCCGATAAAATTCGGGTGAACAACTCAAGTTCTCAAGTGTATATCGGTATCCAGGAAGATGAAGCGATCGATGATATTGGTGATCTGATTTTCACTTCATTATCTCCCGAATTTGATACCAGTGAACTGCTCGATATCAACACCCGCTCAAAAACCTTCTCTGTTTACTATCCGAAAACCCGCCCAGGTCATAATCGCTATACCGTTGTTGCCTCAATGAATGCGCAATATGACGACTGGGCTATGCTTTCAGATCAGGAATATGGTGCGGCGAAACAATTAATGATTGATCACACACTGCAGGATCTGGAGCGTTATATCCCGGATATTAAAAGTAAGATCGACTGGCTAGAGGCAGCAACACCACGCACCTTCAACCGTTATACTTTACATACCAAAGGCACATCTTTTGGGACAAAGTTTGAAGGACTCGATATTTCTCGATCACTCTTTAAAGAAGTTGCGGGCCTGTTTCATGTCGGATCGGTTGGCATTATCATGTCAGGCTGGCTCGGTGCTATTAATTATGGAGTGATTGTGGCAAATGATGTAGATAGTTTTGTTAGAGGGCTGTAACCCATGAAAAACAATTATAACTTTGCAGATAAAAAAGTATTGATAACCGGTGCGACCAGAGGTATCGGCAAGGCTATCGCCGAATCATTTCTTCAATCTGGAGCCATGGTTATCGGCACCTACGGTGGCAACACCGCAGCGGCTGAAGATTTTGCTAAACAGTGTGCGGATCAGGGATTTCCTGAATCTGTTTTGAGTCTCCACCAATGTGATGTCGCCGATTTCTCTGCTGTCGAGAAGTTTTTTGCCGCCATTGAAACGCAGCATGACACCATCGATATACTTATAAACAATGCCGGAATTAGAAAAGACGCGCTGGCTGCGCTCATGAGCAGCAGTGACTGGCAGCGTGTGATCGATGTTAATCTGACTGGCACCTTCAACATGTCAAAGTTTGCCATTCCCTTGATGCTCAAACAGAAATTTGGCCGAATTATCAATATCACCTCACCGGTTTCATATCTCGGCTTTCAGGGTCAGGCAAACTATGCAGCTTCCAAGGCAGGCCAGGTTGGGTTGACAAAAACCCTTGCCAAGGAAACGGCACGAAAAAAAATAACGGTAAATTGTGTTTCTCCAGGTTTTATTGAAACTGATTTCATATCTGACCTTGAAAAAGACCAATTGTCTTCTTATAAAAAACTGGTACCCATGAGACGTTTTGGAACCCTTGATGAGGTTTCTTCAGCGGTTCTTTTTCTTGCATCAGATGATGCTGCGTATATATCTGGAGCTGTATTAGAGGTAACAGGAGGACTTTGATGTTGATTGACAAGAGTATTAAGGACTTGATTCCCCACCGTCCCCCATTCCTGTGGGTCGATGAAATCATCGAACGAAGTGACGACTCCATTGTTGCCGAGAAACTCATCCCCGAAGATCTTGATGTTTTCAAGGGTCATTACCCTGAACACCCGCTGATGCCAGGAGTTCTGATCTGCGAAGCAATCTTTCAAACCGGTGCCCTGCTCCTTTCAAACCTGCTTCATAACAAACCGGCTGAACTTGGACAGAAAATTCCTGTACTTACCAAAATCACCGGTGCCCGGTTTAAGCGTCAGGTTCGTCCTGGTGATACGGTCCGAATGAGTGTCAAACTGGTAGAAACAGTTTCTTCCGTCTGTCTGCTCAAAGGTACCGCCAGCGTAAACGGCAAGGTTGCGGTAAAAACGGAATTTTCCTGCGCGCTCGTCAGTGCTTGATTGTATGCAATTAGAGACACATAGCCTGCATTCGAGTCAAATTCCATCCCCCTCACACAGCAGTTGACCTTTTAGTAAAAAAGGGTAAAATTGGCAGGCAATCGAACCCGCTCTTCAGTGTGGTTCACGAGAGACAAACAGACAAGAAAGCCTCAATCCATCAGGAATATCCACCGTGCAACTATCAATAACTCAGATGATCTTACACGCAGGGCCAGTAGGACAACTGGTCATGCTTCTCTTACTCCTTTTTTCCGTTGTTTCCTGGTCAATTATTTTCATGAAGGCCAGGCTCTTTCGCAACGTACGCTTTGATTCGGAGGACTTTCTTGACTCATTCTGGTCTTCTAACAATTTGAGCGAGGCAAATGAGCTTGCGGAAGAATACACCTATAGTCCTGAAGCATCCGTTTTTATAACCGGGTTCTCAGAGCTGAAAAAAATTAACAAAATAAGAGCCAGAGATGAAGACCAAAGCTCCGAAACACTCGAGATGCAACTGGCTACCATGGACAATCTTAAGCGGGCCCTGAGAAAAGCCGAAGATAGTCAGGTCAACAAGCTTGCCAGCCTGTTGCCATTTCTGGCAACAACGGGTAGTGCAACACCTTTTATCGGGCTGTTTGGCACCGTCTGGGGAATCATGGTGTCGTTTCATGATATTGGCCAACGCGGCTCTGCTTCACTGGCCGTTGTTGCACCTGGTATTTCCGAGGCATTGGTTGCCACTGCAGCAGGACTTGCGGCAGCAATACCTGCGGTAATTTTTTACAATTATTTTTCAAGCAAAGTGTCTGCGGTACAGTATAATATCCAAAGTTTTTCATCAGATTTCCTGAACCTTGTAGAACGTGATCTTCTGAGCAGAGTGAAATAAGCTTATGGGCATGGGAATTCAGAACGGCAACGGACGCAGCAGACTTGTAGCCGAGATCAATGTCACACCATTGGTCGATGTGATGTTGGTACTACTCATTATATTTATGATTACCGCCCCGATGATGACTCAGGGGGTCGATGTGGACCTGCCGAAAACTACAGCCAAGTCTTTGCGTCAGGAAGAAAATCCCATCGTGATTACCATTGATAAAGAAGGCAAAATCAGCATCGATCAGAAAAAAGTGATTCAACGCGTTCTACTGACAGAGCTTTCAAAGCTCCCACAGGATGTAAAAGATAAGCCGATCTATCTTCGAGCAGACAAATCGGTTGAGTATGGCAACGTGGTATCTGTAATGGCGGATATTAAAAAGGCAGGGTTCAGCAAACTCGGTATGATCACCCAACCGAACACGGAAGAGAAATAGCTGGTAGTGCATACTTACAATCTTTCATACAACCAATACAACAACTGGAAACTTCCGTTAAACCTGGCGATTGGTTTTCACCTGCTCGTTGCGTTCAGCGTTCTTGCGCTTCCAGGTCTTTTTAAAGACAGGCCGCTCCTTGAAGAAACCGTCACGGTCAACCTCGTGACAATGAACGATATTCAAGCGCCACCAGCTGCCCCGCCACCACAGAAAATTGAGCAGCAGGAGCCGGTTAAAAAAATTGAAAATGACGCTGTCCCCATTCCTGAAAAAACCGCGCCCCCACCCTCCCCTGAGCCGGTAAAAGCGGTTTCAATCAAACCTGTTAAATTCAAGAAAAAAAAGAACGTAGTAAAGAAACCGAAGCCACAACAAGATCTTGAAAAAATTAAGCGAGAGCGTCTTGCCGAGGCGCTTCGACTTGAGCAGCTTGCAAAAGAACAGGAACGAATTGCCGCAGAAGAGGCGGAACGGTTGAGGAAACTACGTGAGCAACAGCGAGTTACTGCTATTAAAAATCAACTATCAGCACCTTCAAACCGACCATCGCGACCATCAAATTCCAGTGCTCAAATGACCGCTCTAGAGCAACAATATTATGCCGCAATTATGAATCACGTCACCAGCTTTTGGAGTTTACCAGAGTTCAAATCCTGGGATCGTGAATTGCAGGCGGTTGTATATATAACGATATCGAGAAATGGTATAATAACAAATCAATATTTCGGAAAAAAATCAGGTGACGCTACCTATGATCAATTTGTTAGAAGAACACTAATGGACGCGTCTCCTCTTCCAGCTATCCCCAGAGCACTACGTAAAAACAAAATTGAAGTTGGACTTCGCTTTAACCCAGAAAGCATTAACTGAGCAAGGAATTATGAACTTTATTCGCATACATTTTCCACTTTCTTTGGTTTTGACCCTTATTATTTCTCTACTTCCTTCACTTGTTCAATCAGCCCCACCACCAGTTATTGATATCAATAAAGCAATAACTCGCAAAACCACGTTTGCTGTTCCATGGTTTGAAAATAAGGACCTTGGTTCCACCAAGCAGAAACTTGGAAGAGATCTTGCGTTAGTACTCTCCCAGGCACTCACTTTTCACGGTTACATCGATGTTATTCCCACTGAAAAGTACTCGTCTATTACTGCCAACGCCTGGAAAACGTCTGGTGCTGATTTCGCAATAACCGGGAAATACAGCATTTCATCAGAAAAAATCAAACTCGAACTGAGATTGCATCAACTAGCAGCCGGAGATATGCGTTTAGGGAAGTCATATAACGGTTCAATAAACCAAAAGTATGAAATGCTCTTTAAATACACTGATACCGTTATTAAGGAATTGACTGGCAAACCAGGTATCGCCTCGACTCAGATCGCCTATGTCTCCCAACCCAAGAATCAACGTGCGCAAGAGGTTTTTATCACTGATATCCTAGGAAAAAAACACCGACAGGTTACCAGACATCAAAACCTTATCGTCTCGCCAAGGATGTCAGCAGATGGAAACTTTCTAACTTATTCTTCTTACCATAGTGGTAATCAGAACCTTTACATTACAGATCTTCGTCAATCCAGAACCACCCAGGCACTTTCTCGCAGGAAAGGGATGAACCTTGCCCCAGCCTGGTCACCTAATGGAAAGCAGTTGATCCTGACCTTATCGGTGAATGGCAACCCGGATCTCTTTATGATCGATCGACAGGGTAAGATTATCCGACAACTAACGAGAAGGTCCGGTATTAATGTTTCACCGACCTACTCACCTGATGGTAAACATATTGTTTTTGTTTCAGATCGCTCAAGAAAACCGCAACTATACCTGATGAAACTCTCGGATGGATCGGTAACCAGGTTAACCTATCAGGGCTCTGAAAATGCCGAACCTTCCTGGTCACCAACTGAAGATTTAATTGTCTACTCCAGTTTAAGAAATGGAATCTACCAGATCTGCACCCTGAACCCATTTATGGAGAATTCAAGCATACAGATTACCAAAGATCAATCGCACCATGAATCCCCAGCCTTTTCGCCAGACGGCAACCAGATCATTTTTGCAAAAAAAGATGGCAACAAACACAAGATCTATGGAATTATGAAGGATGGTAATTTCCAACGGCCACTCTTCTCAGTTCCCGGTAGTCAAAGTTATCCCCAGTGGGCACAAAAGAATTATTAAATAATACGAACCAATAACTATGAAACGTAAATACTTTCTCCTTGCAGTCCTTTTGACCTCCATGCCCCTCCTGCAGCAATGTGCAACAAGGGATGATATCAACCAACTGCATTATCAGATTA
Organism: Desulfobulbaceae bacterium; assembly: GCA_004796425.1. GTDB lineage: Bacteria > Desulfobacterota > Desulfobulbia > Desulfobulbales > Desulfocapsaceae > MADRE3. Next base: position 12,734 of record QZLB01000214.1, read on the forward strand.
GACGGCTTGATAACAAAATCACTGAAATGCAGAACAATTCCCTGGATAAAATGCAGAAACGGCAGGCAGCTACAACAGCCCAGGTTGACAAACTAGACCAGGATTTCTTACAACTTAAAAGCAGTCTTGAAGAATCCGGACACCTGAATCGGCGACTGATTGAGCAAACAAAAGAGTTGGATACGAAGCTCGGCAGGATGTCTGAAGAAGAAAAAGCACGTAGACAAGCTGAACAAGAAAGATTTGCCCGTGAACAGAAGGAAAAAGATCTTCAAATCGCTGCTTTAGAAGCTGAATTGAAAAATCAGCGACAGAGTCTCCAGGCAATCGAACAAGCTCGTTTGGCTGAGATGAAGCGTAAAGCTGATGAAGCAAAAAGGCGTGCGGAAGAAGCCAGAAAAGCTGCAGTTGCTGCACAGCAGACAGGTCCCCAGCCCGTTAAGAAAATCAGGACTAGCCAGAAAAAGAAAGTTTTCAAAGGGTCAAATAGACCTGCGCCCTCAAGCATTTCAAAACCCACTCCCCCACCACCAAGTCAGCAAAGCAACTCGGTTGCGAGTGGCAACGCTCAAACGCTTTATAAAAATGGGCAATATCGTCAAGCCTATGCTGCATTTGGCAAGATTGCTCAGTCTAAGAGCGGGACCAATGAAGCAATAGAGGCCCGATTCATGATGGGAGAAAGCCTTTTTGCTTTGAAAGAGTACGACCAAGCTATCCTTGAGTACCAGTCTATCATCATTAATTCACCCTCCAGCCGCAAAGCGCCAGCAGCAATGCTTCGCCAGGGAACCGCTTTTCAGAATCTCAATGAGCTTGATACGGCTCGCATACTTTTTGATAAGATTCTGATCGAATACCCCGATTCTCCTGAAGCTGCTCAGGCTCAAACTAAACTAGATAAATTGCCATAAGCTTCGTGACGTCAAGTAAAAAAAAACACGACTGGATCAGCTCGCCCTGGACTCCGGTCATTTTCCTGATCTAAAAGCAGCAATCGGAGCAATCCTGGCAGGCAATGTCTATGTCGATGATACTGTTATCGATAAACCAGGCACACTGGTCGAAAACAGCGCCACGCTGCGTTTTAATCTAGGCAAGAAATACGTTTCCCGTGGTGGACTAAAACTTGAAGGAGCCATCGCCTTTTTTCAATTTGATCCAACCGGGTTGATCTGCGCTGATATCGGTGCATCCTCAGGTGGTTTTACCGACTGCTTACTTCAGCATGGTGCAAACCACGTTTATGCGATAGATGTCGCTTATGGACAACTGGACTGGACTCTCAGAAATGATGAGCGGGTCACGATTCTTGAGCGATGTAATATACGGAAGATCTCAACAGAACAGATACCGCCCGTGCTCGATCTCGCGGTATTCGACACCTCGTTTGTCTCTCTAACCAAAGTGATACCACCAGTTCTTTCCCTATTCCGAGAAACGATCTCAATTATTGCCTTGATTAAACCGCAGTTTGAGCTGCCCAAATCAATGATTGCACCCGGTGGCATTGTCGCGAGCGAGGATCATCGCCAACAGGCAATTGATAAAATCAAAGCGTACGCCTCTCAATCTGCGCTAAAGGTTCAGGGCGTTACTCCTTCAACCATCAAAGGGCCAAAAGGTAATCAGGAGTACCTGATATATCTCTCAAGTTGAACAAAGCAATGCTCGATCATTTTTTGAGTCGCTTGATAAGCTCGAGATACTCTTTGCTTTGTTCAACTAGTTCGGTCGGGGTTTTACTGTTTTTTGAAGCTTCAGTAAAATTGAAGGTGGCAAGCTTTAATTTCCCTTCATACAGGTTGTATTTACCGAGATAAAATCGAGACTCAGGCTCTTTGCCCTCATCTGCGTATATCTTGCCGATGTCATAATATACCTTTGAGTATTCGGGCATTGAGACAGCAACGTCACCGAGCAGATTGCGTGCTTTTTCACTTTCACCAGTACCATGTAATATTTGGGCGTAATGATAGGTGGCAAACATGTTAAATGGATCAGCCTCTACGACTTCCTTGAGCATTTTCAAAGCTTGGCTGGTCTTCCCCATTTCTTTGTAAATTAATGCTTTATCAACTTGCAGCAGATCACTGCCAGGGAACTTCGCCATGACTTTTTCAAGATTAATCATAGCTCGGTCATAGTTTTTTTCTATCTTATCCAGCTGGGATAAACCATACCAGGCCATGGTTGTCTCAATTGAGTCAGCCTCATACCCGGTAATCTTGTTAACCAGGTACGCCCGAAAAACAGCATTACTGCTTGATTCAGACATAATCCGGTATTTAAAGCGTAAAAATTCAAAATCCGATCGATTTGCGGTGATTTCAAATTCCCCCCGTTCAGCACTGATCAGGGACTCAACATATTCCATACGGGCTTCAGGATTAGGGTGAGTCAACAGATACTGTGGTACCTGGCCTGATCGATAGCGGGTAATTCTGCGCATGGTTTCGAGCATTTTCAGCTGCCCTTCAGGGTCTCTGCCCATTGCTTTGAGCCACTGATATGCCAGAAGATCAGCCTCTACTTCATCTTCTCTACTGAAGTGCAGTTGCGCACTCTGGTTTGCTGCCATTGAACCAGCTACAAGCGCCCCGGTAGCCGCGCCGCCGCCACCCAAAGCTATAGCAGCCAGGGCTAATCCAAGTGATGCAATACTGACAGCAGTTCCTTTTTCCATCCTCGAGGCCAGATGTCGTTTCACTACATGTCCAATTTCATGAGCCAAAACCGATACCAATTCATCCTCGGAATGCATTGATTCGATCAGTTTTGAATAAAAGAAAATCAGGCCGGAAGGTGCCGCAAAGGCATTGAATTCCTTACTTTCCACAATATAAAATCGATAGTCAAAATACTGAATCCCGGCAACTTTTAAGACCTCTGCTCCCAACTCATCAATATATTGCTGAATATCCGGGTCACCCATAACGGTGAATGAAGCGCGCACGGCATAAAGTAGTTTTTCACCAACTTCGCGCTCTTCACCGACTGAAAAAGCAGTCGCATTACCAACTGGTACGATTATTAATGAAAGGATAATAAGTGTGCTGACAAGATGTCGAAAAAGCGTAATCATAATAGTTATTCCTTAAGCCATTCCAATAATTTTTTCTTCCCTTCTTCCAGCGTAACCAGGGGTTCGTAACCAAAATCAGTAAAGGCATTGTGGTGTGAAAAATAGTGGGAATGGGAAAGCTG
>QZLB01000034.1 GCA_004796425.1 Desulfobulbaceae bacterium
CCTTCTACTCTTACTGTCAACCCTACCCCTGATTGGTTCTGGTTCAAACTGAAGTAGGTTTGATCCCAATAATCTGAGCCACCGCCCCGCGGCCAGTATGGAGCCGGCCTTCAATAATCTCCCGCTCCAGTTCCTGCCCATGGACAATATCAAGCTCACTGAGCTCTTGCCTTAATTCCTCCACTCCAACCAGCAACTCCCTTACGGGTGGTCCTCCGGTACCCAATTCAAGCTGTTTCGGGGTATAACACTCAAGTATCAGGACCCCACCCGGTTTAAGGGTCGTGGCGATCTGGCGATGAAGTCTTTTCCTCAGGTCTGGAAAGAGATGGCAGAAAATAGAGATCACACCATCATAGTGTTCGTCTTCAAGTTGAAAATCTGCAAGATCAGCTTGTATGGTAGTAATTTCCACACCATTTTCTTCTGCCTGAGATCTGGCCTTGGCAAGCCCAACAGCCGATGAGTCAACTGCAATCACCTCATATCCCTGCCGGGCAAGAAAAACACCGTTACGTCCCTCACCTTCGGCAAGGCAGAGTATCCTGCCCCGCCGAGGCAGATGGGAGAGTGACTGAAACAGAAAATCATTGGGTTTTTGCCCGTAGGCAAAACCGGGCTCCCCGTAGCGCTGATCCCACTTATTAGCCATCGTTAGAGCGCTGCCAGTGCCGCGTCATAATTGGGTTCCTGGCCAATTTCTGGAACCTGCTCGGTATATTTCACCTGCCCGCTTCCATCAACGACAACCACCGCCCGAGCCAACAAGCCGGTGAGTGGACCGGTGGTGATGGTCTGTCCATAGGCTTTGCCAAACTCCGGGGCTCGAAATACAGAAGTGGGAACCACATCTGTCAACCCCTCGGCCTCACAGAAACGGCCGTGGGCAAAAGGAAGATCGGCAGAAATACAGACGACAACAACATTGTCCTTGCCACTTGCCTCACTATTGAAACGTCTGGTCGATGCGGCACATACCCCGGTATCGATTGATGGGAATATATTGAGAACCAAGGTTTTTCCCGCATAATCTTTCAGGCTCGTCTCAGAAAGATCCGTTTTCACCAGGGTAAAATCCGGAGCATCAGAACCTACCTCAGGCAGTGAACCAACGGTTTGGATCTCGTTTCCTTTCAGTGTGATGGTTGCCATTATTTTCTCCTTTTGTGTGATACGCGTATCAGCGTTTTTCTCTTTTATGAATGAGCAAGGTTATCTACAATCCTTTGCTATATCTGATAGTAATTTTCTACTCTTTCACCACTTGTCAAGCTATGGAGTTCAGGTACGACAGGACTTCTTTTTCAGTAATCGTCCTACTCCTTACCGGTAGACTTTAGAGTTGACCGCCAATAGCGCATTTAGTAGCGTATTTATAAGGTTTTTTGAGATGATTTTAATTAGAGCCGGCAAGACCCTTGAGGTCTTGCGCTTAGCAGAGCCACGAGGAAGTAAGTGATAAAATGACCCCCCACAAAAACCATACCAAAAAGACAATAGTTTACTTTAAAAAATATTCAGGGATCACTGCCGATATTATTTCCAATTCCGCGAAAGAACTTCTCGAGAAACTCATTTTAGAAGAATCAGTTACTCTTGCCGAAACGGTACCGATCAAGACACACTTCGGAGAGGAACAGAACACCAGCTTTCTTCCTCCAGCACTGTATGATGGTATCATTGATTATCTTCAGGAGCACGGGGTTGCCGCTTCCTTCATTGAAACCAATGTGCTCTATCGCAGCCCGCGCACTCGAAAAGAGAGCCATTTGCAATTAGCCAGGAAGAACGGGTTTACCAGGCTCCCCATCTTAATTGCTGAGGATGGTGGGGAAAAGGACACCTATGAAGTGCAAATTGACAAAAAGTTTTTTCAAAGCGTCAAACTGGCGCGCTCTTTTAAACAATTCCAACAGGTCATTGTCCTCAGTCACTTTAAGGGGCATAAGTTCGCTGGTTTTGGTGGAGCCCTGAAGCAATTGGCCATGGGGTTTGCCTCCCGCAGTGGAAAGATGGCCCAGCACTCGAAAATGATCCCCCACGTCCTGCCGGAAAAATGCACACTCTGTGCTGAATGTGCCCTCAGCTGTGATCATGATGCAATTTCCTTTGGGGAACACATGATTATTTCGGAGGAAAAATGTGTTGGCTGTGCGAACTGTGTGGCCACCTGCCCGGAGGAAGCGGTAAAAAATGACTGGAAGGGCGTGAATTTCAGGGAGAAAATCGCCGAATATGCTTATGGTGCTCAGCTCAACAAGAAACTGATGTATCTTTCCTTTCTCGTCAATATTACCGAAGAATGCGACTGTATGAGAAAGGAGATGACCCCGTTCACCGATAATATCGGAATACTTGCGTCAATGAACCCCGTCGCCCTGGATGCAGCCAGCCTCGATCTGGTGCAGCAGGCTACCGGCAAGCCTTGGTTCGATATCGGTCGCGAGGCCCTTGATCACGCGGAAAAGATCGGGTTTGCAACACAAAACTATACCCTCAAAGAACTTTAAAAATTAGTCCCTCCATCAACTTCAAATGAACGGTGTTATTTGAAGTTGATGGTAGCGGTAGCCGTCTGATTGTCAATGGTGAACGCAAATTGATAGCCGAGTCTCTCAGTAAGCCGTGCGGTGATTGAATGTCCGATTCCCCGAGCAATTGATTCTTGGTACTCTTTGCTGTCAACTTCCAACGATGTCTGATTGGTGATCAAAAACGAAGAGTGCGTGACCCGTATTTCGATCACGCCCTCTGTGGTGTAATGGAATGCATTACGAATCAAATTGCCGAGGATGACAATAATTACCGGTTCGGGAACATTGAGAAACAGATCGGCTTCTTTGATCAAGGAAAACGTGACGTTTTTATTGCTGAGCAGGTGATCGTACTTCACCAGGATATTCTCAACATGCTCATTGATATCACAAGGCGTGAAATGATGGGAAATATCCTCTTCTCTTGCCAGCATCAGAAAGGTCTCTATCAATTCTTCCATTTCATCTACTGCACGTTCAATTCTGTCGAGAACTGCAACTTCTCTATCACCACCTTCTGGGAGCTTCTCCCTGAGTAGTTCAAAACCGTTCTTGACAACCGCCAGTGGACTCCTGAGCTCATGACTCACATTCCTGGTAAACTCCTGTTCCCTGACAACAAATTCTGCCAAGCGGTTGGTATAATGCTCAATAGTCGTGGCAAGCTCTCCAACCTCGTCTGGTTCAAAGCCCCTCGCAAGATCAGTCTCTTTGACATCCGGTTTTTGGTTCCGTACCCTCTCCGCCAATCTGGTAACCGGGCTGATGATTTTTTCCGCAAGCAACAACCCAACGAGTATGCCTATGATGGTGGTGATTATCGAAGGAATGATCACAATACTCCACTGAACGGATTCTTCAGTATAGGGACGCTCAAGCTCTGTAACATCATAAAGAACGTAGAGGCGTTGGTCGGTTTCGGGGAGTTTGGTTATGGTAAAATGATAATTCTTCGGTTCCTGGGTTTCATAGATACCATCACTGCGCAAATCCAACTCCAGTGTTTGGACCAAATCCGCTGACAAGTTCTCAATACCGATCGCAACGAGGAAGTTCTCAGGTACACTGCTTACATCCAGCTTCCCCTGCAGATATTGATCATAGACCCTGGATGAGATCTTTTTCAGTTCGATATTGAATATGGAATCCTGGGTCAAGGTTCCGGTCATGATAATCAATCCGGAAAAGGTCAGGGTAAGTAACAAGGTAAACGTACACAGGGAGATAATCAGCCTGGTCTTCAGTGACTTTGAACGTTTAATAGTCAACATGCTTGTTTGTTATTCTAAATCCGATTCCACGAGCAGTTTCAATACAAGAGGCTTCACCTTTCTCGTCGAGTGCTTTACGCAAACTGTAGATATGACTCCTTAAAACATCACTTCCTGGTGGAAAATCACCCCATAGTTTATCTTCAAATTCCTGACGCGAAACATAATTCGGTGCTGCCTGCATGAGCATGACCAGCATGGAAAAGCATGTTTTATTCAGATAGACTTCCCGATTACTGACACGCACCTTCCTGGTACCGGTATCTACAGAGATATCCCCAACCTGAAGCATGGCGACTGATGGTTCATGCCTCCGTTTAAGTGCCTTAATTCTTGCTTCAAGCTCTCTAAGCGAAAATGGTTTCACCAGATAATCATCCGCCCCGGCAGCAAACCCTGATAGCTTATCATCGATTGTATCCCTTGCCGTGAGCATCAGGATAGGCGCCTGTTCTTCAGCCTCCTGTCGGTATCGCTGACAAAGCGAAATACCGTCTATTTTGGGAAGCATGATATCAAGGATGATAACATCAAAGGAGACATTGAGGGCAAGATGGAGCCCGGTAACACCATCCATCGCATAATCAACGCTGTATTCCTTCTCTGATAGATAGTCAGTAATATTCGCGGCCAGATCCTGATTATCCTCAATGACCAGAACCTTTAAAGTTTTTACATCCATTTATAGATCCCTTTGAAGTTGCAACTGAACCACCACCGGTGATTGCAATGCATGGCAGTTAACCAGTTCCGTTTCCTGTTATCCAACACTTTCTCTTTTTTCACGAAGATTTCACGTTTTATCAACAATCAGTTCACGAACTATCAAATAGAGTGCAGTCCCAAGATCAAGCAATAGTCAGCGATATAAAAACCTTATTAACAGCAAAGGAGAAAGGAGGAAAACATGAAGCTCATTTCACGATTCTGCCTGATATTGGCCCTGATAATCTGCCACCAATTGATCGTTGTGGGTGCATTCGCGGGGAAAAAAACTGAGGAATTAAGCGAGCTAATCAAGGAAAGCATCGAGAAAACTTTTCCTAACAGCGAGATCACCAAAATCGAAAAAGAACAATGGAATGGCCAAACCGTAACCGAGGTCGAACTAATCGCTGAGAATGGAGTTTTGTATGAAGTGTTCATCTCTGATGAGGGATCCATCCAGAAGATTGAAAAAGAGGAAGGCTGGGGCTGGTTCGGCAAATAAGCTGAACCTGCCTGTAATTAACTTTAGAGAAAAAGAGGGAAATGAAAATGGAATCACAATGGTCACGTAATTATCTGATAATTTTAGGCTTTACTCTCAGCTTTGTATTGGTTCTCTGCGGAGTGATCCGGGCAGGAAATCTGCCGACAGCGGTTCTCGAACGGTTAACCGACCATTTTCCCGGTGCACAGGTTACTGAAGTTGAACCAGCGATGTGGGAGGGCCAGTCGGTACTTGAAGTTGATCTGATTACGACCGATGGCGTCGCCTACCAGGTCCTTGTCACTGAAACTGGAGAAATTCTTGAAGCGGAAAAAGAGGACGATGGGCTCCCCTGGGTTGGTGGTGAACTGCTGGTTGGTTTTGGAGTAAGAGCGGAAAAAGAACTTTATCGTGATACAGACACCGAAGTCAGCCCAGTTCCATTCTTGCGCTATGAGAATGGTGCGTTTCAAATCCAGGCCTATGACGACATCAGTGCCTCGTACCGAGTATTCGGGTCACCGGATTTCGGCCTGTCCATCAAGGGAGGCGTAGATATGGGTGGCGGTTATGATACCGGGGATAGTCGATATTTCAACGGCATGGATAAGCTTAATACCATTTACACACTTGGTGCTTCTTTTGAAAGTGAATTTGGTGGCTGGACCGCCGGGATTGAATTTACTCAAGATGTATCCGGTGAGCATAACGGACAGGAAATTGAGGTTGCCCTTGGCCATCCTCTGGATTATGGCAAACTCGAAATTCGGCCAACGATCAGTGCTACCTGGATAAGCAAGAAAAATGTCGACTATTTTTATGGTGTTTCAGCACGAGAAGCCCGACCCGATCGCCCTGCGTATTCCCCTGGTTCTAGTTACGAGATTGGTGCTGAGCTGATGCTTCTATACTCGATTTTCGATGATCTTCAGTTTGTTGCCACGGTCGAAGTTGCAAAAGTGGGTGATGAAATCAAAGACAGTCCGCTGGTAGATGAAGATCATGAAGTTGAAGCTGTTGTAGGACTTGTTTACACGTTTTAGGTCAAAGCCTGACCTCTTGCAGTATCACCTGGTCGTTGAGCCTTCGCTTTGATGCCAGAAGATTTCAAAAAGGAGGTTTGGTGTAACGCTGAACTGAGTAGGCCCTGCTCGGTTCAGCATGAGAATGGATCGGAATCCAAACAGAGAGCAAGACATCAATAATGATCAGGATTACGAAAAACGAGCTATTAAGCGTATCTCTTGCCATCGTGATTATAATCGTCGCCCCATCATGTTCAGTTGTTACTATGAGTGAGAGGGATGAACTTCTGCATGTGCTTACAGATCAGTATGCTGAAAGCGCAGATTATGAGAATACCGACGAAATATACTGGAACGAGAGCTTTACTTCTCAGGAACTCAGTAAAGACATAATGACGCTGCTTTCTCAAAATCATGATCTGGAAGCGGCACAAGCTCGGGTAAAGCAAGCGGCCGCAGTTTATGGCACCAGCAAAGCTGAGTTGCTTCCCCAGGTCAATATAAATGGATCAATCGATCAAACTAGAAACAGCAGTAATACCCTTAATGGATCGGATAAAACGGTACAGAAGATTTCATTCGGTGGTGCACTGAGTTGGGAACCTGATATCTGGGGCCGACTCCAGGCACGCAAAAAGGCAGCTTCACTTTTGCTTGATGAAAAACAAGCACTTTCAGACCAGTTGTCTTTGAATTTACAAACACTGCTCGTAGAGACATGGCTCAATTATCAAGCTGCCAGGAGTCTTGAGCTCGTGCTTCACCGGCAGATAAGAACAAACCAGCAGATACTTAAACTCATCGAACTGAGATTCACCCACGGGGGCGGCAATTACCTTGATGTACTCCAGCAGAAATCCAATTTAATCAGTCTGGAAAGAGCATTGCCCGGTACACTTTCAGCCCAAAGAAGTACGGTAAACAGTTATGCAACACTTCTTGGTCTCTATCCTGGTGAACAACCTATTGCCGGCTACATCATACCTGAATTGCAACCGCTGGCAGCAATAACCTCCCCACGACAACTCATGGCCAACCGACCGGATTTACAAGCTGCATTTTTCGCACTTCGTGCTGCTGATCATGAGTTAGCTGCTGCGATCAGGGACAGGCTTCCACGGTTGTCCATTGGTCTCAGCTATTCTGAGAGCGGAACCAATCTGGCACGGATTGGGGATCAAACCGTTTTCAACTTTGCCACAGGATTATTGGTGCCTTTAATCGACGCTGGACGTTTACAGTCCAAAATTGATTTACAGAAGGCTTATGCCGCTGAACGTGTAGCGATCTTTGAACAGGCCTTGATAAACGCCATCAGGGACGTTGAAAACAGTCTTATTCAGGAAAAAACACTTTATGAGGAATACCGACTCCTGAAAAAGGAGCTTGCTGCAGCAAATGCAACGGTGAGAGAGGCCGAATTGCAATATTTAAACGGCCAACAAACCTTTCTGCCTGTCCTCCTGGCACGTGCCAAATTCCAAACACTGCAAAAAACAAAGATCTTATTGAAAAGAGATATCCTCATTAATCGAGGACATTTATTAAAAGCCCTTGGTGCAAAATGGAGTAATGATTTTGAAGTTACTTAAAAATCCTATATTCATAGCGTCCCTTATTATAGTGACCGGATGCCTTACCTCGTTCCTTATTGTGAGCCTCGCTAACGAGGAAGAAATGACAATTATTGAGACCTCTCCATTCGCGGTTCAAACCAGGAAATTTCAGAGAACGAACTACCAGCTCGAAATACCCGCATGGGGATTCGTTGAACCACTTGAAACAATTGAAATTTGCCCAGAAATCTCAGGCCGGGTTACCGAGGTCTCCGAGAAATTGCATGTCGGTAGACGAGTGGTTGCCGGTGAATTTCTGTTTGCAATTGATGACCGTAAATTTATCCATACCCTCGCCGAAGCAGAGGGTGCAACAGTACTTGCAGAACAGGAACTCGAAATAGAGATGGGTCGACAGATTATTGCCAGAAAAGAATGGGATCTGCTTGAAAACTCAGCAGTGAAAAATGAGTCGAACATGCCCCTTGCTCTGAGGGGTCCCCATTTAAAAGCAAAAGAGGCATCACTTCAAATTGCCCTGGCTCAACAAGCAATGTCTGTCCTGGATGTTGAGCGCACGAAGTTAGAAGCACCATGCGATGGGCTCATTCTTTCAGATACTATTGCGCTAGGCCAGTTTCTCGAAGTTGGTGATGCGGCAGTGACAATTGGTTGTACCAGGAGCTATCTGATTAACGCCCGTTTTTCACAAGAATATCAGTTAAGCCCAGATCACAGAATCGTACCAATTACGTTTCCTGAGAATACCCTCATGGGGGAAATCAGGTCAGCGTTACCATTCATAGAACCAGATACGCGCCAGAAACGTGTATTAGTATCCTTTGCATCGACTGATATTTCCATAGGCCAGCATGCCAGCTTAAAACTGCCTGGAACCTTGCATCAAAAAGTCATTGTGCTCCCCAAGAGTGTGGTGCGAAAAGATCAGACCGTGTGGCTTCTCAGTGACAGATCTACCCTTGAGGTGCGAAAAATCAAAATCATTGCGGAGGATAAAAACTTCGTAATCATTGATGAGGGTATTAGTGAGGAAGATCGTGTTATCACCTCCCATATTGCCTGCCCGCTGGTAGGAATGCGATTGGCTGAAAGCCCTGCTGAGCCCTCGGCAGATTGGAGGGAACAACCGTGACTTCGTTTTTGCGTACCATGCTAAAGAAGAAAGCGTTTGCCAATGCTGTCATGTTCGTTCTGATCATCGGGGGATTGATCAGTGGAAATGCAATACGACAGGAGCTCTACCCAACCCAGGAGGCCAGGACGGTAGAAATCATTATGAACATGCAGGGCGCATCACCCGACGAAATAGACAAGTCGATCCTCCAGATTATAGAGAATAGCTTGCAGGGTATTGATGGTGTTAAACGTATTGAAAGCGAAGCGAAAGAAGGGGTTGGACGGGTAAAAGTTTTGCTACTGGATAACAGTGATACTTCACAACTGTTCAGTGATATCAAAAGTGTGATTGAGCAAATTGACACCCTACCCGCTGGTGTAGAGCCGCCTGTAATTACGATTCCTGCTCAAGTTGAGAAGGCCTTGTCTCTTATCATTTATGGTGATCAACCCCACAGTTGGCTGCTGAATACTGCCAAAACAATCAGAGATGATTTGCGTACAGGATTCGAAGGGACCCCAGGTCTGCATAAGGTGGAATTGGCTTTTCCCCGAAACCGGGAAATTTCCGTTGAACTGACAGAGAATACGCTTCGGCAATACGGTTTTACTTTGGAGGAAGTGGCAGACACGATAGCAAACGCATCACTTGATCTGGCCGGAGGGACGCTCCTTACAGAGCAATCAGATATCGTTCTCAGAACCTCTGAGCGACGAGAAACGATAGAACAATACCGTGATATCGTTGTTGCTAAGTCACAGGACGGCATACCGGTAAGAATCGAAGATATCGCACAACTTTCCGAAGGGTTCAGTCAATCAACGCTCGAATGTTGGTTTAATGGCCTGCCCGCCATCCAACTCGATGTATATGCGGTGGGAAAAGAGACGCCCACTTCCGTTGAGAAAACAGTGCAGGAATACCTTGATACCACGGCAACAGGTAAATTCCAGGGTGTTGAGCTGGCGATTTTTGAGAACCAGGCAGCCGCCTACCGTGATCGCTTAAAACTGCTCATCGACAACGCATTTCTGGGACTCTTGCTTGTACTGATTATTCTCGGTCTGTTTTTAACGCCAAAGGTTGCCTTTTGGGTGATGGTTGGCATCCCCACCTCTTTGATTGGCGGCTTAATCCTCCTGCCGCTCATGGGCGGAACACTCAATATGTTGTCACTTTTTGCTTTCATTGTGACCATCGGTGTGGTTGTTGATGACGCCATTATGATCGGCGAAGCAATCCATACCCATCAAATGAATGGTCTCACCCCACTGGAAGCAGCAGTAAAAGGAGTGAAGGAGATGGGCGGTCTTGTTTTCCTGGCGACGATCACAACTATTACGGCGTTCCTGCCGATGTTTTTCGTTCCCGGAGAAATGGGCGTGCTGTTTCACCAGATACCCGCGGTGGTCGTTGCAGTTCTAATCGTCTCTTTACTTGAATCAATTCTGATCCTGAGCACCCATATATCAACCAATACTGCGCTCCCCCCATACCTGCGTATCATTGAGAAACCGCAACAAAAGGCAGATACCATATTACGCTCTTTCATAGCACACCAGTTCAGACCCTTGATAAGAAAATTTGTACACCATCCAGTTATAACGCTCGCTGCTGCCATTTCCATAGTGCTTATTACCGCGAGTGGGATCGCAGGCGGCTTACTCGGCTTTTCGTTTACCCCAACCATTGATTCCGATACCGCTATCGCACAGGCGACCCTGCCTTATGGCACGCCGAAAGAAAAATCTGTCGAGATCGCCAACCGATTAATCGAGAGTGGTCGCCGGGTTCTTCAGGAAAACCAGCTCACCTCAACGGGTATGTTATCGGTAATCGGTACCAGATTAGATGAAGGAGAAGTCGAAGTGGAGAGTCTTGCCGGCACACATTATATATCGGCGCTTATTCCACTCCCACCGGAGCACCAACACCCTTTCTCAACACGTGAATTTGCAGCAAAATGGCAACAGGCGTTTGGGTCCGACCATGAGCTGGAAGCACTGAACTTTACAGGAGAAACCAATGTTACCGGAGGGGAGCCGATTTTACTGGAAGTATTTCATTCCAATCCCGCTATCGCCCAGGAGGCCGCGCTTCACCTTGGTGAGCGAATGAGACTGGTCGGTGGTCTGACTTCTGTAGACGATGGGGTGAGAACCGGTAAACCTGAAATACATTTTAAACTGAAGAATGAAGGATTGGACCTTGGAGTTACCACCAGTGAGTTGGCAAAGCAGCTCCGCCATCGATTCCATGGAAGCGAAGCACTTCGTTTTGTTAAAGATGGTGACGAAGTAAAAGTTATGGTCCGCTTGCATGCTGATGAGCGTAAAGACTACGGTATACTCAGCCAGGTACTTCTGAAAAATAGCAGTGGTGTGCTGGTACCTCTTACCGCAGTAGCCGATATTCAACAGGCCAGATCTTTTACCACTATAAAACGACGAGATGGGAAGCGGATTTATCCGGTTACCGCAGATATTGCATTTGGCATAAGTGACGATGATGTTGAAGAAATACTTGAGACAAGACTTATTCCAGAACTCCTACACAAATTCCCTGGGGTATCGGTTCATTTTGCCGGAGAATCGGAAGAAAACGACGAAGCATTATCCGCTCTGGCAAACAGCTTCGTCATTGTCTCAGGGATAATTTTTCTCCTGTTGGTTTTTCACTTTAACTCCTTCATCCTGCCACTTATTATCATGATAACAATACCTTTCAGTTGTATCGGGGCCGTCTGGGGACATATTCTTATGGGGTACGATCTCTCAATCATCTCGGTGATCGGATTAATCGCAATGGCGGGTGTCGTAGTGAATGACTCCCTTGTGCTGGTCACTACATATACCAGATATCTTTCAGAAGGAGCCTCAAGAACCCAAGCGATCATAGACGCAGGATGTAATCGCTTTCGCCCGATCCTGCTGACTTCACTGACTACTTTCTTCGGCCTGGTTCCGCTCCTCATGGAAACCTCGGAACAGGCTCAATTCCTGATCCCGGCTGCAATTTCAATAAGTTTTGGGTTATTGGTCGGAACATTTATCAGTCTTGTGCTTGTTCCCGTGCTACTCGCAATCAACCCCCAGCCGTTAAAAGCATCAGTCTCACCTTATCAGCCGGCCGAAACCTGATGCTCGTCGGCAAGGAAAAACTTTCTAAACAATGCTCAAATTGTTAGATAGTGAATATTTTCTAGGAATCTAAAGACTCACGCTGATAGTTATCTTTGACCATACCATTGACCAATGCCAACCATTCCATGAACTTATGACTACTATAGAGACATTTATCACCAACATGCCCAAGGTGGAGTTGCATGTTCATCTTGAAGGCTCGGTCCAACCACAAACGTTACTCACGCTGGCTCAAAAGCATGGCATAACACTCCCCCACAGCGATCTGGACGGATTGAGGGAATGGTTCACCTTCCGTAATTTTAATCACTTTATCGAGATATATCTAACCATCTCAAGCTGTTTGAAAACCAGCGATGACATCGAACTGATAACTCGAGACTTTCTCATGGGCCAGGCTGCCCAGAATATTCGATACAGTGAGGTAACTTTTACTCCTTATAACCAGTATCTGAAAAATGGCCTAAGCTTCCATGAGCAGTTCGACGCCGTCAATCGCGCCCGCAGATGGGCAGAAGAGACATTGGGGGTCAGGATGGGTGTGATTATGGATATTCCCCGCCTGATCAGCCCCGAGCAGGGTGACATGGTTGCCGAGTGGGCCATTGAAAGGTTTGAGGACGGATTGATTGCCTTCGGACTGGGGGGACCGGAAATAGACAATCCACCCCAGAAGTTCCAATCGGCCTTCGACCGGGTGAGAGCGGCGGGCATCCCATGCATTCTACATGCTGGAGAAACCGACCGGCCTGAGAGTATCTGGAATGCGATCGAGGTAGCTGACACCCTCAGGATCGGTCATGGAGTCCGGGCAATTGAGGACCCAGTGCTGATGGACTACCTCAAGGAGCACCAAATCCCATTGGAAGTCTGCCCAACGAGCAACCTCTGCCTCGGAGTCTATCCCTCACTGGCTGAACACAGTCTACCCAAACTGATGGAGCACGGAGTATACATCACCATTAACAGTGATGACCCACCGATGTTTAACACCAGCCTTACTCAGGAGTTCCTCAAGTGCCAGGAAATGTGGAACTGGGATTACCAGCTTATAAAACAATTATCGCTCAATGCAATCAATGCATCACTGCTGAGCACGGAAGAAAAAGATTCGTTGAGAAGACAATTGAATACGTTCTGTGCTGAAAACAGTCAACAAACCTAAATGGTTCCAATGTTCGATTATACGTAACACGAAATAACGGTTAAAAGACTACCAGTATCCGGTTCTTTTAATTCGCTCCTGAGTTTCCTTATCAATATTTGGGGCAAACTGATGAGCAACCTCGGTATAATCGGGCAGCGCTCCCACATGTGCTTTCAAAAGAGCTCGCAGTTCTTGATATTTTTCAAAATTTTCGCTCTTTACACTTTCTAACTCATCAGGATCATCCTTCAGGTTGTAGAGCGCATCCAGGTCACCAGCTGTGTCCTCTATGTCCTTTAGAAACATCACCAGTTTCCAATCCTCAGACCGAAGATATGCTGCATCATTGTTTTGGCCAAAAGCATACAGCTTCTTCTTGTAAGTCCCTTGGTCTCCGCTCATGACAGGAACAAGACTTTTACCATGGATATTAAACGGTTCTTTCATGCCAACCACTTCAAGTATGGTTGGGAAAATATCGATACTTTCAACAATTTCATCCAACTCTTTTCCTTCCTTCTGGTAGGGCATCTTAATAACCAGGGGCACGTGTATGAATTCGTCATAATAAGCGGCACCGTGACCGATAATCCCATGTTCACCAAGAGATTCTCCATGGTCGCCCGTGACAATTATCATGGTCTTGTCGTAGAGACCTGACTCCTTCAGAGCCTTTATTACCGGCCTGATAATCTCCTGATCTGTACCGAGGATACAAGCATCATAGAGCGAAATAAAATACTCCATGTTTTCTTTGCTGTATTTATTGACGGACTCGTCATAGATCTTCATCATTAAGTGACCAATTTTATGATGTTGATCCGGCAGAATGAGTTCTTCAAGCTTGGCGAACTTGCGTGGTGTGTATGCCCCGGAAAAGTATTCTTTATTATTCCGAACGGTTTCCCTGGTAAACATCTGACTGGTAATTGAACCTTCAACTTCAACCTCTGCGGTCATGATGTCAAAGACTTTGCTTTCCAACTCCCTCATGTTCTCAATCAATTTCCCTTTCTTGCCGCTCTTAAAAACAGACCGATACATATCCTTGGGAAAATATGGTCCGTGGGTATGTCTAAAGTTCATAGCCAAAAAGAACCGTTGGTCACTTTGTTCTTCAATCCACTGGGGAATAAACTCCGCACCATTAAGCTCAATGTCAACATTATGCACCGAATCAAAGCCTCGCCCGTAGCCCGCATCCAGGGCAAGGTGTGGCTCTTCGAGTGGCGCAAACCAGGCCGTTGTATAGTCTAATAATTTGAACAGCTCGGGGAGGGTTTTTATGGACTGGGGAAGTTTATCTTTAAAGGCAAAATATACTCTGTGGGACGCAGGATAGATGGAGGTGAGAATTGACATCATACTGGGAAAGGTATACCCAACCTGCGTAAAAGCATTTTTGAACAGATAGGACTCTTGTGCCAGGTCATCAAGAGCTGGTGTCGTCTTGCGATCGTAGCCATAGGCGCTGACATGATCTGCCCGAAGAACATTTATCGTAATAAGCACCACATTATAATCATCCGGGCTCTTTATTGAAGATCTGACAGAGTAAAGCAAAGTGACAAACAATGCTGCAGAACCCAAAAACGCCAATAATATAAACTTGCCTTTTCTCCGATCCATCTCTTGTCACCAGGAATAATGTGAAAAATTAACAATAAATATGATCACCTATCACCTTTTCGATGAGTACTAGATGGATCTTCTTCACTGATAAAGCGACTTTTTCATTATGCATGCCATCGATTACCCCTGCAGAACATTATCCATGCTTAGTACCATGATTCTTATCAATGGTATTTTTTTAGCCATTTTCTGACGGTCGCGCAATAGTTTCACCCTCCATCAATCACGCTTCCTGATAATGTGCCCCCTAGGAAACTCCTCGCCGATTCACAAACCCTATATTCTTGCAACTGTCACTTCAAGGACATTTCATGTCCTTTTTAAAGCCAAAGATAAATGCAACTCAAATATCTGAAAAGTGAT
The DNA here is from genome assembly GCA_004796425.1 of Desulfobulbaceae bacterium. Taxonomy (GTDB): domain Bacteria; phylum Desulfobacterota; class Desulfobulbia; order Desulfobulbales; family Desulfocapsaceae; genus MADRE3. Next base: position 15,002 of record QZLB01000034.1, read on the forward strand.
ACAGGCCATGAACCTTTGTACCACTTTGTGGTACTTATTGGTGAATCACGATTATAATAAGGAGCAGAATATAGGAACAACCAGCCCTTTGAACACATATGATCAGGGTCTTGATGTTTTAAGGAGATCGACATGAAATCCAATATTTTCACAAACACTCTCAGAATCTTTATCGCCACCGTCACAATCTTCATCCTGGCCGCATCGCCGTCAATGGCAGCCAAAAAAAATGATAACCCTTCGCCGTATGTACATTTTCATCATGGCATACCACATTTCAAGGTGGCATCAGATGGTCAGCAGTATCACCACGTTTCTGGAACCGAGGTGGGGATCTACCCAGGTACCATTGGTGCCCAGTTTATCTTTGATGCCCCGGGCAATGACCGAATAAAAAGCTATAACCTCCAGCTGCGGCTGAAATACATAACCCGGAACGGTCTTTCAGCTCCATATGCTGGCGATAAGGTTTCCGGGGATTATGGTGCTCTTAACAGACCTAAGTCTGTGAACAAACCGGTCACTTTTGCGCTACCACTGAGTAATGAAGTACGCGATTATTTTATCGATGCATGTAATGACCTGGCGTCCCGGCTCCGCCAGCATGGGTTAACCGATACCGAAATTTTCAGCCAAGCCCGAATGCGTGAAATTGATCTGTATGCCAGCAGCGCGATAGATATCGCCTGGGTTGCCGGTCAAGGGTTCGAATCAGCGACACCCCCTCCATACGAGGTGAAAATTCCCCTCACCTGCATGGCTCAACCAGGACTTCAACCCGTTGCAACCAATGAGTTCTCCGTTCCCTCGCAGGTCACTGAATCTCACCTTTTTCTTCGTGAGCAGGCAAACATAGGTGGGTTCTGTCAGGTTGGGCTTACCCCGCTAATCAAAACCAATCTGCCGAATGTAAAGGTGCGCTACCGATTCGAACACTCCAACGGCAACAAAAGCAAAATTCGCACGATAACAACCAACAATTCACTTCTAGCCACCGACAGTGAGCAGTGGTACGACATCCCGAACAACGAAGGGCAAGATATCGGTTCGGTACGGGTCATCGGTGTATCCCATGATTTCCAGAGCTCCTGGCAGAATTACACCATAAATTGCCATACGGGCGGCCCAGACACTCTGGTGGCTGAAACCTTGCCGAACCTGAGTACCTTCACACTGAAACCTGAGAATATTGAAACACACAGCGACTGGTTATGCCCAACCACGGTGCAAGCAACCGCCACGCTGGAAAATGAGGTCGATTTTACCGGCCGTGGGTATGTGGTCGTCAAAGCTGACGGATATAATCTCGATTACCATGATATATCACTGCTCGGTGGGGTGCCGAGAACCTATTGGGAATCGATTGAACTCAAGCCATGGAACATAACTGCAACGCCAGCTGGTACTCTTACAGCGCAGCCTGGTGGTAATGCAGGTGTCCCGTTTCAGCGTCTGGAGGTCAAGTATGTGTTACAGAAAACAGCCAATGATTCGGTAAGCACCTTATTTGAGACCCCGTACGAAACTATTTCCGTCCGGTGTCATAAAGCGCAGGTAAACCCTGATGTAACAGTAGGGGTTGATAAACTGAACAGTGAGAATACCAAGAATACAGTACGCCCTCCACAACACCGATTAAACCCACCGGTAGCACAGACCGGACAGGACACATCACCAAAAGGTGAGGTGGCTCATCCCCAAACGATTACCAAACAGACCAGTAATCGAATAGATATTGCGGTAAAACACCTGACCGTAAAACTCAGGCCAAACCTCGGCACCGCGACTGCGACGGTGAGTAATCTGGGCCAGGTTGAGACAACCTTTTCCTATAACTGGGAGATTAAAGCCAATAGTGAGAAAAAAACACGGCGAGAAACTCAAAATATGACGCTGCAGCCACGTGAAACCAAGACAATCCGTCACACCTTCAGGGCTGGGAATGATGTACCTTATTCGGTGTCTCTTTCAGTCAAGGCAGAGGATGACTGGAACCGTCGTAATGACAAAAAAAATTTCACCACCTCTGTACCTAAAGTCTCATCTCCACATATTCCAAACGCTTCGGTCCCTTCTAAAAGGCCTGAGCAGGAAAATGCACCACGTGCACTCAAAGAGAACCAGCAGAAAGTAGAAAAACGGGTAGATATTGCAGTTGGTGATCTGAAAATGAAATTGACTCACAAAAAAGGGATCCTCACCGGGACGCTCAATAATCTGGGCAACCTACCGACCAGTTTCCGTGCCACCATGCTGGTAACGGATGAGCAAAACAAAGCGGTACTTCGGGTAACCAAACAATTCAACCTGCAACCAGGAGCCTCTACCAAGATTCGTGAACGCTTCAGCGTAAAAGAGAATACGGTCTATGACGCGGTAATATCAGTAATACCTCAGAAGGATCAGCAACTTAAAAATAACAAATCCTCAGTCACCGCGACCAGCCCCGCAGTTCCCAAAAGTAATGGAGTAAAGGGCTTTCGCAGTAATTAAGTCCTAGCGACTAGCTCAATAAAAAGAAAACCCTGGTGAAAAGGGAGGGCTTCACCAGGGTGTAATTCGAGAGCATCATCATGTAGCTGCAGGAACAAGGACATACTCTCCATAATCGTTGGACAAAAGACACTCAAGAATTAATTTGCTTCTCTCTATCCACCGTTCTAATAGCAATGCCTCATTTAACCATGGCAGACACGTTTGCATTTCCGGTTGAATGTTGTCCGAAAGATAAGCTGCTTCTTTGAACTCATCTTATCCATTCCACCGTTGAATGGTTGTGCGAGACAATGCGTATCGATTATCGATAATACATCACGGCTGTGGTTTTGTCAACATGCAACCCAACAACCTGAGGCGCTCAACCACTCCACCGCTATTGGATTCAAGAGACATCAATTGCCACAATCGCGGGTTTGGATTATCGTTGCCAGTAAGTGAACATAATTGACAGACCACTACTGACAGGAACATGGCCATGCAGAAATATTCCGACCTGGTTGAGCGGGAATTTGGTATTTCCGTAATCGATACCCACTATTATCGACCCAATCTGGCATCCTCTCATCTGATCTCACATGAAAATTCAGCAGTTTTTGTCGATGTCGGTGCCACTCCGGCACTCCCTCGTCTGCTTGCAGCCCTCACACAGAAGAGTCTGGCTCCCGAGGATGTCACATATGTCATTCTCACCCATATCCACCTTGATCATGCCGGCTGTGCCGGGGCGCTGATGAAGGCGTGCCCCAATGCCCGATTAGTGGTTCATAAAAGTGGGGCCAAACACATGATCAACCCGACAACACTCATAGATGCCACCATTTCCATTTATGGTCAGGAAGCGTTCGACCATCTTTATCAGGAGATTGTTCCGGTGCCGGAGGATCGGGTTACCGTGCCTGAAGATGGAGAGATCATAGACTGGCGAGGCCGCCCCTTGCAGTTCATCGACACACCGGGACATGCCCGCCATCATTTCTGTATCTGGGATGCTGATAGCAAGGGAGTGTTTACCGGAGACACCCTTGGTATTGCCTACCCTGAGCTGCAAGCCGATCCTGAGAATCCGTTTCAGATTCCGACAACCAGCCCAGTTGGTTTTGAACCGGATCCACTGATTGACTCCATTGAGCGACTCTGCAACCTCAAGCCTGATTATTTCTATCTGACCCATTACGGGCCGGTGAAGGTATCTGAAACAAGTGTCGCGGCTCTAAAAGAGATGATTGAAGTACATGAGACAATCGGCCTCGAGGCTGCCGGCAATCATGAATTACTCAAAGAAAAACTTCTTGAGCTCTATTACCAGTCACTTGAGAAAAACTGCCCCGGATTCTGTGATAAAGCACGACTGGAATCGGCCATGTCCGGAGACCTTGAGCTTAACGCTGCCGGTGTTGAGGTATGGCTCAAAAGAAAGCATAAGAGCTGACTATTGCCAGGAAAACAGAAGATGAGTGAGAACGATCACACATCTTCATGCACACAGAAATGTCTATTGCAATATCGGTAGGGTAAATAGGTAAAGACAAAACCCCTGGCAAGCCCATACCGCTACCAGAAAGCAGCGGGTTTATATTTATAAAGCAGGAAAACTATCAGGCGGGATACTTGCCCTCGATGTAATCCTTCAGGTAATTAATCTCAACGTCCTGGACAGTCATCAAGGCTTTTACCACATCACCAATTGAAACGATTCCCGCCAGCTTACCATTTTCGATGATCGGAATGTGCCTGATTCGGTTTTCGGTCATGATCGCCATCATCCGCTCAATATCCTCATCGGGCATTGCCACGATAACGTCCTCGGTCATGATCTCACTCACTACCATTTCAGAAACACGGTCGGGATGATGGTGCAAGGCCTTCAACACATCGTTAGGGGCAACAATCCCTAAAATCTTATCGTATTTATCAACGACCACCAGTGAACCGATCCGGTTGGCGAAGAAGTAAGAGGTTACATCAATCAGCAAATTATCCTTATGGATGGTAATAACCCGGGTACCCTTTTCTGCCAAAATTTCTTTTGCTTTCATCTTTATCCCTCCTGCGCTTTCTTGGCTGAAACCATTGCTTCGTTATTTCCCTTACAATGCCAGCGGATAAAAGCAGATTGCAAATACGGTTATGGCAAGAACCAATGTTCCAACTGGTGCAATCGTTATCTCCGCCGTCTCGAACTGACTGGTTGGCTCTTTGAAATACATCACCGTTATTAACCGAATATAATACCAGAGGGAGACGATGGAACTGACAATGGCCAAAACTGCCAAGACGATATGGCCTGCTTTAAATGCGGTCGCAATGATATAAAATTTACCCATGAACCCGGCGGTCGGTGGAATACCTGCCATGGACAACAGAAAAATGGCGATACAAGCGGCTGAGTATGGTCTGATTTTAGCCAGGCCGGCAAAATCATCGAAACTGATCCGCTCCTCCTCCTGACCACTCAGGTAGGACAAGGCAGCAAAAATACCCAGGGTGGATACAGAATAAGCGGCAAGATAAAACAAAATTGCCCCACCGGGAAACTGATCGGAGTTGATGGCCATGACGCCGATAAGCAGATAGCCGGTATGTACAATACCTGAGGCTGCCAGCATTCTCTTCAGGTTATTCTGACCGATGGCTATCAAGTTGCCAACAAACATGGTGAACACAGCAATATAGAACAACAACTTGCTCCAGTAATCGCCTAAATCTGGATTGAGCATGATAAAGTTTACCAGCACCACAAAAAGTGCCGTCTTCACACCCGTTGCCATAAAGGAGGTAACCGGCAGGGGCGCTCCCTCATAAACGTCGACCACCCAAGCATGAAATGGAAATGCAGCGACTTTGAAAAGCAGTGCAACAATGATCAGCAGAATACCAACCGTCATGGGTGGGTTACTTAGAATTCCACTCTCACTGATCGTCGCAGCGATGATCAGAAAACTGGTGCTTTTTGACGCCGCGAAGATAAATACCGCTCCCATGACAAAAAAGGCCCCGGCAAAGGCACCAAGCACCAGGTATTTTAGGACCGCCTCCGAGCGGATGACGCTCTTTCGGTCGTAGCCGACCAGTGTATAAACAGCAAGGGACATAATCTCAAGGGCAATGAACAAGGTGATCAGCTCGGCAGCCATGGTCAACAGTATCATGCCAAAAGCGCCAAAGAGCATCAAAGCATAAAATTCAAGGATAAACCCTTTATTGCGGTTGAAGTAACCCTGGGCAGCCACCGCGGAGAAAAAGCCGCAGCCCAGAATGATCAAACCGGCAACCTTGGTGAAGGTATTGGTCACGATCATGCCATTGAGCATATTATCAAACGGGAGAAAGTTGGCACTGTTATCGAC
>QZLB01000274.1 GCA_004796425.1 Desulfobulbaceae bacterium
AGCTCAAGAAACCATACCGCAAGTCGGGTAAGCTACTGCACCACCTGGACGGTACCAAAGGGCCTGCCACTATCGGTATGGATCTGTTGAGGCATACCGTACTCTCTGAAAACCCGTCTAATTCCGAGTTTTGTCGGTTTGAACCGCTCCCCATAGAGTCCTTTTGTACTGAAGACAAAACGGCTATAAGAATCTGCGATTATAAGCTCTCATCATATCCGAATTCGGTAGGTAAGATTTTCTCTAATCCTGTATCGTACAGACATCACTATGCTTACTGATCCTCATTTTTTTGAAGCAGAATCTTTGAATGATGAAAAAGTAAGTGACAATACAGAATCGAGCATTAAGGTTGAAGGTGTTTGAGAGTCGTTCAGTTTCAGTTAATAAAACCCGTGCGAAATAGCTATGAATTCATTGAAAACAAACTCGTTACCCGTGTTGATCGGGAGTCTACCGGTTGAAGATCATCAGCATGCGGTCGAGATGATCTTTGGTTATACCCCCCAGATTCCCTTATGGCCACAATTGCCAAAGTACAAAGCCGAGGGAATGCTGCATCAGTTTCTCCCCGGTTTTCCGGGGGCTTCGGCTGGCAATGACAAAATATTCATTGATGGAGAATCACCTCAGTTTGAAACGGATTTTCTGGCCTTTTTCGAAGAGTACCTGATGATCGATGAAGGCGGGGCTGAACTTGATGAATCCCGGTTTTCCATGGCAGGTGATGAGGCAAAAGGGTTTAACACTTTTTTAAATTTTGCAGCAGATTATCGTGATCAACTCACCGCGCTCAAGGGACAGATCACTGGTCCGATTACGTTCTGCACCGGTCTGGTTGATCAGTCAGGTAGAGCAATTTTTTATAATGAGCAGCTTCGGGAAGCGGCGATTAAGCATCTTGCGTTCAAGGCGAAATGGCAAGCCAGGAAAATGGCCAGCATCAAAGCACAGCCACTGCTCTTTTTTGACGAACCAGGTTTGGCCGGTTTTGGTTCATCTGCCTTTATCACCATCACGCCAGAAGATGTAAAAGCTTGTCTGACAGAGGTATTTGCCGCGGTCAAAACAGAGGGTGCGCTTTCGGGGGTACATGTGTGCGCCAATACCGAGTGGTCGCTGATTTTTGATTCAGGGGTGGATGTGGTCAGCTTTGATGCCTACTCATATTTTGACAAATTTGTGCTGTATCCTGATCACATCCGTCGCTTTTTTGAGCAGGGGGGTATTCTGGCCAGTGGTATCGTACCGACCTCAGTTGAGTTTATTGAACAGGAAGACGTAGAGTCCCTTACCAATCTGTGGCTCCAGCAAAGCCATCAGCTGGAAGAGATCGGGATCGATAAGCGGACCATTTACGAACAGAGTTTAATTACCCCGAGTTGCGGTACCGGAACCTTGAGTGAGGAGATGGCTGTCAGGGTGATGGAATTGACCCGCGACGTTTCGGCCGCCATTCGCTGTCAATATCTCTAGGCTCACCAATGTTGTCGATACATTGTGGTTCCACATCCTATGCTCGTTCCTCGGTGCTTATTCATGTCCCCGAGCAGGCACTTGATGAGCATGGTTATATACAATCATTTTCCATCAATGATGGGCCATCGGTGAAACATGAGTACCATGCGTTGGCGCAGATGGCCTACTATCAGCACCAGGATGGTGAGCTTGACATAGAACGCTTTGATACACCCGTACAAATAACGGGGGATAATATTGATGAATCATACCAGTCCGGGTTATTGATATTTCGGGATGATCAGGGCATGCTCCGGGCCGGTGCGTATGATGATACGCAAACCCAAAAACTACTTGAGGCCGCCTACCGCTATTTTACCCGTTGGGTCCGATTGGATATATAGATGAGTCAGAAATCTTCAAAACGCTTACAACAGGTAACTGTGTTTCAGCAACGTGGAAGTGGTGAGAGAAAAATTGCCGGTGTGAGAGCATATGGTGGAGACGTCATCGAGTTGAAAGTGATTTCGATCGATGATGAACTCCCCCTGGTCCTGGATGATACCAGCAACTATCTCCCTTCTCGCCTGGATACCGATCTGGTGCTTGATTTCCTTAGTCATCACGATCTTTCCGCAGATCTTGCCGAGCTTTGCATTAAGGAGCAGGTGCCGATGATTTCATCGGGTAAAAAAATCCATGGA
>QZLB01000254.1 GCA_004796425.1 Desulfobulbaceae bacterium
TAGTATAGTGGTTGTCAGAACTTCCCGATTAACGATTTACCAGACTGGCAATTTTGAAAAAGGCTAATGACCCTTAAATAAGCATGATTGCTATAATCAACATGGAGGGTCATATTTCTATCTTACGGAACGTACTTATGTCATTTGCTGCAAATAATCAATTAAAGCAAAAGCATTTAAAGAAAATCCAGAAAATGTTGATTTGATAATTTACAGATATGACGATGCCGGAAATGACTGGTGAAAAGCTTGCCAAAGAAATTTTGCCGGTAAGACCTGATATCCCGATAATTTTGAACACTGGGTTTAGCCACACCATAACAGAACCAGAAGCAAATAAATTTGGGATTAAAAAAATGGTTGTGAAACCCTTGGAGGGTAAAGCCCTTCTTAGATTAGTTCGAGGAATCCTGGATTCAAATGAATCAGAATAGAGTAAAAGTGTAGTCATATTAAGCAAAATTAAGGGAAAGAAGACCCCACAATGTGTATCTATAAACGAACGCCCAGAGCCTTGTCAATAAAGGCTCAATAAATTCGCGCGATCAGTCCATCGCTCAGAATTTTTGGGGTACATTCGAATCGGGATCACGTCACATTATTTTATTCGGTGCATTACATTGTACCAATGACCCGGACTGGCTTTTTAATAATCTTTGCAGTCAAATGTCTCCTTCGCTAAAAGATACGATGCTCAACGTGCTGGTGTTGGGAGAACATCAAAAAGGACCAGTGGAAGCCTTTGTTTATTTCATGGATAAAATAGGGGTCGAAAAAAAGCACTTTGTTATTCCAAATACTCATACCCTTCCTGACCAGATCTATAAGTGGTTCCCATTATTGAGTCATCAAATTTTGGAAAGAATAAAAGCTTTCTTTATATAATTTAGAGGACGAGAAATGGGCGGACTGTGTCTATCTACGAACTCCATAAGCTCTGTCAGCAGGGGCGTTGCTTAGATCTGCCAGTGCTTAGTAGGAATTTGGTCTATCCTATTATGAAAGATACCATAAATGCCCAGGTGCTCTATGTGCCTGATGAGCCAAGTCATATTGCTAATTTGCTTGTGAGGCTTATACGAAAGGAAAAGTGCTCATAGTGGTCTATTGAAAAGGGTACCTTCAGGTGGTCAGCTATATCGAAAAATTTTGTTTTTGTTACGTATCGTGAAATTGTTTCAGGTTTGGTTTCCAACGAACTCTTTTAAATATAGTTTTTGATTTTTCAGATTTAAACTCAATGGCAGCTAAGGCTTCACAAAGATTGTTTTTTGAATCTCCAAACTCGACTTTTCGAACATGCCGGATAACATTTCGTTGGTAGATAGTGTGTTTGCCTCCCATTGGGTTGATTGAAACATCCTCATTGAGATCATTGAATTCAACATTTCGATCTTTAAAATAGATTGATGAAACATACTTGAAACCATGCTTCTCGAGATCTACTTCAATGTAATTCCGAAATGTTTTCAGTCTATCTGAGGAATATTTTCGAAATGAATAGTAAAAAAAACCTAAAGTAAAAATGATAATCAGTAGTATATCCATGGTTTAAAATAACGATTGAGCTCAGTAGCCGCTGGGAAGGCGAAGCCGCCCCAAGCGGTCTACTGCAGCGACTGGTTCTGTGCAATCTATCTTTCTACTCATTTATATAATTTTCGCAACTCCTAAAAATAAGACAAAAGCCCCAATGCATTTAACAAGCAATGGGGGGATTATAAATTTAGAGAACTGAGCTCTGGATGAGACGGTATATGCAAATGCGATAACATGACTTGCCATTAGGTGTAGAGCCCCAAATGTAACAGAAGCAATAATTCCGATATTGCCCTTTGTGAATTCGGGTTTTAAGAAGAAAAGAACACCCACCCCTAAGAGGATGAGAAATATAAATATGAATTCATAGCCTTTCCCCATTGGAAAATCTATGTGTCCATTATTTGAATTTAAATCATTCATCGTTTTATTACACAGAACAAGCTATTATACGGATCTGTATATCATCACGAATTTAAAGGTATCCGACACTAAACTTGATTGGACATAAACATTTTCCAACAGAAAAATCAACAAAGATTGCAAACAGCGAATAAATTGACATCGAACTTTCACATTACAAGTCAAAACGGAAGGTTGCCTACTTGGGTGGCTCAAGCGACACATGTGTCTATCATTGATCGCTATTGGCCAATCAACTTAAGCTGACCACCCGTACCATTATTCCGAACTATCATATTTCTATATGTGATTCTATAGTGAGGATGTAGCAATTAGCTTTAATTTGCTTTCTCCTTTTAGCCTATGTGCGGGATAGATGTTTGTGACTTTTACCTACTGTGGTATACTGGAATAATGAAAGAGCGAATAACCATCTACAGACCATACCCGCATCTTCTGCTCAGTCTACTAACCACCGGAATCCTCTTTCTGATCTGCGGGCTGGCTACCAATGTGCAAGGAGCGGAGAAAGGCAATATCGTCACAGTGGCAAGCACCGAGAGCCCCCCTTACCGGATGTTCGAAAATGGTCCGCCAAGAGGTGCATTCATCGATATTTTGGAGTCCGTACTTCAGCAGGCAAACCTGACGCCCCGGTATCACATTCTACCGTTCAAACGTTGCCTGGCCGAGCTAAAAACAGGAAAATCGGATCTGTTTATCGGTCTTTTCTATCGGCCCGAGCGGGAGGCCTTTGTCATATACCTGAAACCTACGATTGCACCATATGTCACAAAAGTGTTCTATCTTAATAAGGGTCGTGCCCAGCACATTCAGAAGTGGGAAGATCTTTACCGACTTAAAATTGGCATCCGCTCCGGTTATAAGCACCATCCAGATTTCGACACCGATCAAAGGATCCAAAAATATGAAGTGACCACCGAAGAACAGAGTTTGCAAATGCTTGCCGCCAATCGTATCGACGCGGTACTCATAACCGAAGAAACAGGCGTTTACCTCATCGAAAAGCTGGGATATAGTGAACGGTTCGAGCCCGCCCCGCTGAGGCTTGAAAGGTACAACCCAGCTTACATCGTCATGTCCCGTAAATCCCGATTGAAGCCGTACATCGCAAAACTTGAAACCGCCATTGCTGAATTAATTTCGGATGGCACAATGGAAGCAATACGCCAAAAGTATCTCAGACACAAATAGAAGCCAGGATTTGCTAATTCATTTTATCCCAGGAAATTGGACGAAGAGTTATATTAAGAATTGTCGTTTTTTAATACGTTCGATCTGTCTATTCAGTACTTCTGGCAGTGCTTCCCTTTTTCAAAATGAGATCTGTCACGCTTCATACCATTATCCAACACTTCTCTAACTGTACAGATCTCGTTCCAACTGTGGCTTTAAAAGAAAATCGATTTAGGCTATACTACAATAATTATTCGTTTAAAATTATGCCCCAGGAGACTGTTAGTGAAAAAAATAACCATATCGTTGTTTTTCATTGCTCTTCTTTTACAAGGCCAAGCTATTTGGGCATATTCATCAAAATTGTTAATTCTTCATTCTTATCGTCCTACATATCAGTGGACAGAAAATATTAACAAGGGGATTATCCAGACATTAAACAGCAGCGAAAGAGATATTAGTATCAAAATTGAATATATGGATATCGTAAATAATGATGCATCTCATTTTAATCACTTGTTTTCATTGTATGAACATAAATATAAATCATCTAAATTCGATGCTATTATCTGTTCTGATAATTATGCACTAAATTTCCTTATTCAAAATCAAAATAGATTATTCAAAGATGTGCCCATTATTTTTTGCGGTATCAATCGTTTTACTGATGAGATGCTCAAGGGATCAAATTTAATCACTGGCGTTGTTGAAGACATAGACTTGGAAGAATCAGTTAAACTTATGCTGAGTCAACATAAGGATATCGACCAGGTTGTAATATGGAGTGTTTTACACAAGCGGAGTCAAAAAAACAGAGAATTAGCAGTCAAACTAATTAATGAGATTGTTCCAGGTCTTAGAATTATACATTTGCGAGATAGAAGCCTGATTCAGGGTATCCAGGATATTAATGATTTTGATGGTAAATCCGTCATTTTTTTAATGAGTATTGTACGAGATAACGAAGGACAAATTATTCCAGTGGATGTTACAGCCCGTCAAATCTCAGAAGAAGTCAATGCACCTGTCTACAGTATGTGGGATTTCTTTTTAGGACATGGCATAGTTGGTGGGAAATTGGTAAGTGGTGTTAAACAAGGAGAAATATCTGCTCAGATGGCATTAAGTGTGATCAAGGGCACTGCTATCTCAGACATTCCCATCGTTCGGAAAAGCCCCAACCTTTTTATGTTCGACTATCTCCAACTTCAGCGATTTAATATTAACCCAAATGAATTGCCCGAAGATTCAATATTTATAAATGAACCGATCTCTCTATATAAGCAATATAAATATTTAATCTGGTCAATTATCACAATTATTACTATTTTAACCGTATTGGTTTTCAGCTTGACAGCCAATATTAGAAAAAGAATTAAATTAGAAAAAGAATTGCTGATACACAAAGAACAGTTAGAGGGCTTGGTAAAACAGAGGACAACTGAATTGGCAGATGTAAATGAAACGTTAAGATATAATGAAGCACTATTAAAAGATGCTCAAAAACTTGCAAAATTGGGACATTATATTTTTAATATTCAGACAGATTCTTGGCAAAGTTCACCTGAGTTGAACGAAATTTTTGGGATTGATGAAAATTATGAAACAAATTTAGCTTCTTGGTTCAAAATAGTTCATCCGGATCATAGGGAAGCTATGCAGAATTATTTGCAAAATGAAATAATCACAAAACAAACTAAATTTGATAAAAATTATAAAATCATTGATTTCAAAACCAAAGAAGAAAAATGGGTTCACGGACTTGGTGAATTAAAAAATGATGAAACAGGGAATCCCATTAAAATGTTAGGTACAATTCAGGATATTACCGAACAGGTAA
>QZLB01000218.1 GCA_004796425.1 Desulfobulbaceae bacterium
AGTGTGGTGTCGTATATTTCAATCCCGCGTGCCATGGTTCCTCCCGAGGATGCCGGATTTCTGGTTTGTTATAATGAGTAACGGTTTAAAGAAGTTTAGAATACTAAGAGATTCTTTTCAAAAAGCAAATATTTTACCGTCTGGTACTTTTGTTAAGGGAGACGAGATGTGATAATTTTTTGTGATCTTTCAATATAATTCTTGCTTGATTAAAGCCATTCTGATTATTACTACGAACGACTGAATCCTTGCATCACGCAACCGTCCCTTTGGGTAACGTAAAAAGGGCAGGATTCTGAATACCAGAAAAATATACAGAGAGGAGAGATCAATGAAAAGATTTACACCATTTCTTATCTTGATGACCGCATGCATGCTGATTGCATCACCGGCGTTTGCCAAGAAGGTCCGCTGGAAAGTGGCCATGACCTGGTCAAGCACTTTGACCCCACTGGCCTCCCCGGCACCAAAGCTTGCCAAACTTGTCAGCGATATGACCAACGGCAATTTTGAGATTCGTGTTGAAGGTTCAGAAAAGCATAAAGCACCGCTGGGTATCCTGGATATGGTAAAAGGCGGCCAGTATGAAATGGGGCATAGCGCATCCTATTACTGGAAAGGCAAAGATGTCACCATGGTATTCTTTACCTCTGTTCCTTTCGGTATGACCGCCGCTGAGCAGTATGCGTGGTTCTATTATGGTGGTGGTATGGAACTCATGAAGAAGAACTATGATAAATTTGGTGTCCTCTCCTTCCCGGGCGGCAACACCGGCGTCCAGATGGGTGGCTGGTTCCGCAAAGAGATTAAAACCCTTGATGATCTCAAAGGGTTGAAAATGCGTATTCCCGGATTGGCAGGGGAAGTTTTCGCCAAACTTGGGGTAAACGTCACCAATATTCCTTCAGGAGAGCTCTACACTTCTCTTGACCGTGGCACCATTGACGCACTTGAGTGGGTTGGACCCGGTATGGACATTAAAATGGGTTTCCATAAAATTGCTCCTTATTACTATGCCGGCTGGCATGAGCCTGCCTCTGAAATGCAGTTCCTGATTAACAAGAAGGAATATGACAAGCTGCCGGACGACTACAAAGCGATCCTTGAGACCGCGATGAAAGCGGTAAGTGCTGATATGTATTCAGAAAACTTTGACGCCAGTGCGACTGCCTGGGCGCAGATGAAAACTGAATTCCCGAATATCAAAGTTATGACCTTCCCACCAGAAGTTCTGAAGGCAATGAAAGCTGCATCAGTTGAGGCGTATGAAGCATATGCCGCAGATAATCCGGCATTCAAGGAAGTTTACGAATCACAGAAAGCCTATATGGCGATGGCTCGTGAATGGACAAAGATGTCTGATTACTATTACATCCAGACTTCGGAAATGGTCGAGTAAGTAGAACCGCACTTCTGATTTTCTGATATATTTCCGCCCGTATCGCACCTGTTGCGGTACGGGCGGTTGCTTTTTTAATGGCTTGCAATTTTACCCCTTACACGGTTAGTTAGAGTCTGTTTGTGCAAAGGGCACGCACGGGGTGTGAGGAAGTGTTCTTTTTGGTGATATTTTATCTGGGGTACAAGGGGTTTCGATGTTAGTTCGAGCAGAGCAGATATTCAATGCCATTAACCGGATCGCAGGCCGTATTTTGTCTGTTGTACTGGTGCTGATGGTTTTCAATGTGTTCTACGACGTTATTATGAGGTATTTTTTTCATAACAGCTCGGTGGGCATGCAGGAGATGGAATGGCATCTTTTCTCAGTCGTAATTCTCTACGGTATGTCGGTTGCTTTACTTGATGAAGGTCATGTCAGGGTCGATTTTCTCTACGATCGATATCGGATCAAAACCAAGGCAACGATCAACATTATCGGCACCATTCTGTTTCTGCTCCCCCTGGCATTGCTGGTCTTCTTCGGCTCTCTGGGATTTGTGCGTGATGCCTATGAGATAAAAGAGATATCCGAGGATCCGGGCGGTCTGCCATTTCGCTGGGTTATCAAAGGAATGATACCGCTTTCGTTTGGTTTTCTTATATTCAGTGCCATCGGTTATACGATTAAAAATATCAATTTGTACCGATCTGATCAGGGGAGTGATCCTGAGCTTGATCGTAAGTTCTGTGGGCTTGGCAATCAGCAGGATGAAGGGGAGGGTGCAAAATGACAGGCATTATCATGTTTTTTGCAGCCCTGGTGATGCTTACCATTGGCTATCCGGTCGCCTTTACCTTCGGTTCGGTCTCCATTTTCTTCGGTATCATTGCAGCGGTTGTTGAACTCCAGTCAGATGCGACGCTTATTCTGGTGAGTGAGGAGTTTTTTCAGATGTTTTCGATGATGCCGTTTCGCATCTACACCATCATGAATAACACCATCCTGATGGCAATTCCGCTCTTCATCTATATGGGAATTATTCTCCAGAAATCGGATCTGGCCGAGCGGCTCCTTGAAGCGATGGGGGCACTTTTTGGCAAGATTCGTGGCGGGGTGGCGGTCAGCACGGTGCTGGTCGGTACGCTGCTGGCGGCATCGACCGGTGTGGTCGGCGCATCGGTGGTGGCGATGGGAGTTATTTCTCTGCCGGTCATGCTCAAGTATGGGTACTCTAAACGGCTTTCCACCGGTACCATCTGCGCGGCGGGTACCCTGGGCCAGATTATCCCACCCTCAATTGTTTTAATCATCCTCGGTGACGTGTTTCAGCAACCGGTTGGTGATCTTTTTCAGGCTGCCGTCTGGCCGGGTTTGGCGCTGGTTGTCTGTTATGTCATCTACATCCTCTGCGTCTCTTTTTTTAATAAAGATGCCGCGCCACCGATCCCACTTGATGATGATGTTACCCGTTCACAAAATATTAAAAAGGCGTTGATCGCCATCCTGCCGCCCCTCACCCTGATCGTGATGGTGCTGGGTTCGATTTTTGCCGGTATTGCCACTCCTACCGAATCTGCATCCGTTGGTAGTGTCGGTGCCATGGTGCTCGCAGCGATGTATCGTAAACTCAGCTGGAGAGTGATTGAGGAATCAGCGCTTGAAACGGTCAAGATTACTGCGATGGTCTTTGCGATTCTGATCGGCGCCACCGCCTTCTCGATGGTTTTTGTCTATAGCGGTGCCGACTATATTGTTGAAGATGTGCTGACTAATCTGCCGGGGCAGAAGTGGACGTTTCTTCTGCTCTCTATGGCGGCCATTATGTTGCTGGGATTTTTTATCGATTTTATCGAAATCTCCTATATCGTTGTGCCAATCCTGCTGCCAATCGTTGATATTATCGGCCTTAATCCGCTCTGGTTTGCAATCCTGATCGCGATGAACCTGCAGACATCATTTCTTACCCCGCCCTTTGGCTTTTCGCTGTTTTATCTCAAAGGGGTCTGCCCGCCTGAAGTGCGGACGACTGATCTGTATCGTGGGGTAATACCATTCATTATCATTCAGGCGCTGGTTCTGCTGAGTATCGTAATTTTCCCTGAGGTCTACGGATTCAGCCAGTAATAGGCAGCCAAGAAAAAATACAGGTTCGGTGATCAGCCGAACTGATCTCTTGACGGTGGACCCATGAACCCGATTAGAACGGCAGTTGTTGGTTTTGGCCTGTCAGGCCGCGTATTTCATACTCCATTTATCGATCTGTCACCAAAATTCTCACTGACCCATATTGTGCAGCAGAGCCAGAAGACTGCCCAGGCAGTCTATCCCGAGGTCACGCTCTGCTCCTTTGAAGCGGTGTTGGCAAACGAAGCGATCGAGCTGGTGGTCATTGCAACGCCCAATGAACTGCATTACCAGATGACGGATGCAGCTCTTGAGGCCGGCAAGCATGTGATTGTGGAGAAACCGTTTGCCGCCACCCATGAGCAGGGGAAGCGGTTGGTTGAAAAAGCAGCTGAGCTCAATAAAGCTTTTCTGGTATTCCATAATCGCCGGCTCGACGGTGATTTCCTGACGGTTAAGAAGCTCGTGGACTCGAAAGTGTTGGGTGAAATCGTTGACTATGAGGCCCATTACGATCGTTTCAGCCC
>QZLB01000224.1 GCA_004796425.1 Desulfobulbaceae bacterium
GACTGGACAATGTTGATATTCCTGCAGCCAGTCAACGAGGGGTTGTGGTGATGAATGCCCCCGATGGTAATGCGACAACTGCTGCTGAGCATGCAGTGGCAATGATGATGTCCCTGTCAAGGAATATACCCCAGGCCACACTGTCAATGAAAGAAGGCAAGTGGGAAAAGAAGAAGTTTATGGGACGCGAAGTAACGGGAAAAACCTTCGGCGTCATTGGTATCGGCCGAATCGGTGGAATCGCGGCGAGCCGAGCCCAGGGGTTGAAAATGAGGACCATAGCCTACGATCCTCATATGCCCAAAGATATCGCGGAGAAAATCGGTGTTGAACTGGTTTCTCTGGAAGATTTAGCCAAACGTTCTGACTATATCTCTGTCCATGTACCGCTAACCAAAGAAACCAGAAATTTAGTTTCGACCGAATTCTTCAAGAACATGAAGAAAGATGCCATGTTCATCGACTGCGCCCGGGGTGGAGTGTGCGATGAAGCAGCGCTTTATGAGGCCCTGGAAAGTGGTGAAATTGCAGGGGCGGCGCTTGATGTGTTCGCCCAGGAACCGACAACCAAGGAGAACTGTCCGCTATTGGCACTGGATAACTTTATCTGTACCCCGCACCTTGGTGCTTCGACCAGCGAAGCGCAGGAAAATGTCGCAGTTATCATTGCAGAGCAAATTGCTGATTACCTGAATAAAGGATCTGTTACCAACGCAGTCAATGTGCCCTCGGTGAGCGACGATGTTCTGGCCCAGGTTGGCCCTTATATCACCCTGGGAGAGATGCTGGGTTCGATGCATATGCAACTTGCCAAAGGAGGGGTTGAAGAAGTTGCCCTTGAATATGGCGGCAAACTCGCAGATCTGAATGTAAGCCCGGTAACAGTGGCGTTCCTTAAAGGTCTGTTCACCCCGATTCTTAAAGACGCGGTGAATTATGTAAATGCACCGATCATTGCACGCGATCGAGGCATCAAAGTGATCGAATCCAAAACTGATAAATCTGCTGATTTCACCAATTCCCTCTCTATCAAAGTAACGACCGATGAGGGTGAGAATGTCCTGGTTGGTACGGTATTCGGGAAAAATGAACCACGTCTTGTACGATTGAACTCCTTCAGGCTTGAGGCACTTCCTACAGGGCCGATGCTGCTTGTTTTCAACAATGATGTTCCGGGTGTGATCGGAGCCCTTGGTACCGAACTGGGCAGAAATAATGTCAACATTTCCAGGATGACAGTCGGCAGGGAAGAGGAAAGTCAGCAAAATATCATTTTCCTTGGCACCGATCAACTTATTACAAAAGAGATTGTCGAGAAGGTTCGAGCCATTGAGAACATCGATGATGCGCAGGCCTTTCTTCTGTAAAATCGATTCAACAAATATGTTCTTCTATAATAAGAGCGTAACATAAGGGATAATTGTTATGGCAGATGAGACCATGGAATATGAAGGGCTTTGTGAGAAGGGTAAAGTACCAGATCAGGATGGTGGGTGCGTCATGCCCGAAGTGACGTTTTCAGCATTCGTTATGTCTCTGAACACCTCAATACTTTTTCATCTCGGTGAAATTGCTGATCCTGAGACCGGAACCAAAATGGTTAATTTCGAGTTGGCCCGGCATGCCATTGATACACTTGTGGTAATTGAGCAGAAGACAGAAGGCAATTTAACCGGAGAGGAAGCAGAGCTTCTAAAAAACATCCTGTATGATGTAAAAATGCGCTTTGTCAAAGCAGCCAAGAAATAGATGCAACAGCAGGTTTTTCTACGATGAGCCCGGTGCAGCGTTTCTGGTTGTATGATGATGAAGATTAAAGCTCCGGCGAAAATAAATCTTTCTTTTCAGATAATTGGCAAGAGGGCGGACGGCTATCACGAAGTCTTGACCAGGATGCAGAAGGTATCATTAACTGATACCTTGTTCCTGGAGCGTACCAAGAGCGGTGGGCTCGCGTTTACCTGCGACGATCTGCAACTTCAGACCGAAGCAGAGTCGAACCTGGTTGTGAGGGCGGCTGAAACATTTCTGAATAACACCAAAGGACTATCTGGAGAAGGACTGAGGATTACACTGCAGAAACGTATCCCGGTGGCTGCAGGCCTTGGAGGGGGAAGCAGTGACGCCGGCGCGGTTCTGCAAGGGCTCAATCGAATATTCAATTATCCCTATACGATGCAGGAACTGGTGGAGTTGTCTCGACCACTGGGGGCAGATGTGCCTTTTTTTACTTCCGATTATACGGCGGTAATGGCGTCCGGTATTGGCGATGTGCTGGAGCCGTGTGATGATCTTGCAGGTTTTTGGATTGTGCTGGTCAATCCGGGGATTGGCGTTTCGACACGGTGGGTGTTCGAGAAATATGCGTTGACAAGAAGCTTGAAAAATTTTAAAGTGACAGGTTTTCAAAACAAGGATAACCGCGACTTTTCATCATCTGAAATGTGCAACGACCTAGAGTCGGTTACTATAGAGCATTTCCCTGTGATAGGTGATATCAAGACGAAACTTCTGGACCTCGGTGCAGAGGCGGCGATGATGACGGGGAGCGGCCCGACTGTTTTTGGAATTTTTCGGGAAACTGGAGTAGCACCCGGAAAGAAAGCAGTGATTCTTGATGATCTTTCATCGGAATTTGGTAGCAAAGTGTTTTCTGTTGAAAACTGGACTGGGGCGTAGCCAAGTGGCGAAGGCACCGGGTTTTGATCCCGGCATTCGTAGGTTCGAGTCCTACCGCCCCAGCCAAGCGACAAAGGTTTGAAACTAACAGAACAAGGATTGTTATGGGTAACATCATTAAAATTTTTTCAGGAAATGCGCATTTTGCAATGGCCCAGGAAATAGCGAAACATCTGGAACTGACTGTTTCTGAAGCCGAAGTCCGAAAATTCAGTGATGGGGAAATCTTTGTTGAAATAGGAGAAAACGTTCGAGGGACCGACTGCTATGTCGTTCAGCCTACCTGTACCCCGGTGAACGATAATCTGATGGAGCTGGTGATCATGGTTGATGCTTTGAGAAGGGCCTCAGCTCGAAGAATCACCGCAGTTATTCCTTACTATGGGTATGCACGGCAGGATAGAAAAGTTGCTCCTCGGGTACCGATATCTGCAAAAGTTGTTGCGGAAATGCTCATGGTTGTAGGTGTGAGAAGAGTGCTATGCATGGATCTGCATGCAGGTCAGATACAGGGCTTTTTTAATATCCCGGTAGATCATCTATACGCTGCACCGGTAATTATCAAGAACATTCAGGAGAATTTTGAAGATGTAATCATGGTCTCTCCCGATGCCGGCGGTGTTGAGCGGACGAGAGCATTTGCCAAGCGCTTGAAGTGCGGTTTGGCAATCATTGATAAACGTCGTGATCGACCGAATGAATGTGAAGCGATGCACGTCATTGGTGATGTGAGAGGTAAAACAGCTGTTCTGATGGACGACATGGTTGATACTGCAGGAACGCTGTGCTCTGGCGCCGAAACCCTGCTTGAGAATGGTGCCAAAGAGGTACATGCGTGTTGTTCTCATCCTGTTTTGTCGGGCCCGGCAGTAGAACGGATCACAAATTCTGAGATTAAATCACTGGTAGTGACCAACTCGATTCCTTTGAGTGAAGAGGCTCAAAAGTGTGATAAAATCAAGGTACTCTCTGTTTCAGCACTGCTCGCTGAGGCAATTCATAGAATCCATAACGAGGACTCAGTCAGTTCTCTTTTTGTATAGACTTATCGAAATATAAACGTAACCGAAGAACCAAACATTCATTCAGGCAACCATTAAAAACTCATTACCTGAGTGCGTGAAGGAGACGAAAATGATCACGAAAGAAATACCGGCGGTGGTGAGAAGCACAAAGGGAAAAGGGCCGGTGAGGCGAATGCGGGCAGAAGGTAAAACCCCAGGTGTGGTTTACAGCGGAGGGCAGGAAGCACTGCCGCTTGAGTTTGAAACATCGGTACTGTTTACCGAGCTGCTCTCTATTCAGGGAAGAAATGCGGTTATCACCCTGAAGCTTGATGATGGCACCACTAAGAATGCCCTGGTCAAGGAGATCCAGAGTCATCCCGTAAAAGACACTCTGTATCACACTGATTTTCTTGAGATCGATATTGAAAAACCGGCGACTTTTAATGTCCCGATCAGTTTTTCCGGTAAGGCAAAAGGTGTTGATCTGGGTGGACTGTTGACAACTGCCAAAAACGAAGTCATCCTGCAAGGGGTACCGCTTTCAATTCCTGATGAGTGCGTCATTGATGTTTCAGACATGGCGATTGGTGATGCAATTAAAGCGGGATCAATCGATCTACCTGAAGGTGTGAGTCTGATCACTGATCCTGAGACGGTTTGCGTCTCGGTCCTGGCACCGTAATTTCACATTATCGCATACGCTTATCCTTCACAATTAGCAATCTGCAGATTGTGAAGGATGAAAAAAGATCGGGAGAAGAAATTTTCCCGTTTTTTTTTGTTTTTGCGGGGACTTGATGAGTTATCTTATTGTCGGACTTGGTAATCCTGGAGATAAATACCAGAGTAACAGACACAACATCGGTTTTATGTTTGTGGATCTGCTCTGTGAAAGATTCAACCTTCAGGTTAAGTCCTCGAAATGGAATGCACAGATGACCCAGTCAGTTTTGTGGGGAGTGAAGGTCTATCTGCTCAAACCTCAAACCTACATGAACCGCAGCGGTTCTTCCGTGGCCGGTGCTGCTGGGTTTTTTGATATTCCTATTGATAAAATCATAGTTGTTCACGATGATCTGGATATGCATGTTGGCAGGGTTAAACTGGTGCAGGGTGGAGGCAGCGGTGGCCATAATGGTATCAAATCCATTACGCAACATCTTGGTGACAACGATTACTATCGCTTGAAAATAGGTATTGGCAGACCGGGGAACAGTGATGCCCCGGAACAGATGCCCGTGGATAAATTCGTTCTCTCGGATTTTTCCTCTGCTGACCAGCAGATAATTGATCAAAGACTCCCGGAAGTAATGGACGGTCTCTCACAGCTTCTGGAGGGCCAGCGCCCCCAAGCATTGAGCTTCTTGAATAGCTTGAAATAGTGATCATTATCGTCGTTTTTGAGATCTGTGAGGTTGCCTATAGTATTTCCACTACTCTTTTCATCCTTTCAGGCAGGGCGACACCGTGGGAAGGCGCAAAAAATGGGGCATTATAAATGAAAGTGTGTTATTATTAGCTGGTCTTCAAATTCTATTTTACTTGAAATTGACGGAGCCTGAGGGAATCCGATTCATTGTTTGAAGCAACGTAACCAGGCCGCACTGATTGGTGTGGGTCAACCAAGTTCTATTTTATTTCTATATTAGTCCAGGGAGAGAAGTAGTGTTTGCAGAAGGTGATATGGCTGTTTATCCGGCACATGGTGTAGGGGTTATCAGGTCTATTGAGACTCAGACCGTAGCTGGGATTGATCAGAAGTTTTATGTTATGGAAATTCTTGGAAATTCAATGACCATAATGATCCCGACAACCAGTAGTGAAAGCGTAGGTTTGCGATCGATTGTCAATAAGAAAGAAGCTCTCGAGGTACTCGATATTCTGAAAGACCGGGCGATTGAGATTGATTCTCAGACCTGGAACCGAAGGTACCGGGACTATATGGAAAAAATTAAGACAGGCTCAATACATGAAGTTGCGGCAGTGTTGAGAGATCTTTTTTTGTTGAGTGTTGATAAAGATCTTTCCTATGGTGAGCGAAAAATGCTTGATACTGCCAAAAGCCTGCTAGTAAAAGAGTTATCTTTAGCTCAACAAGTTGAAGAACAATCAATTAGTGAGAAAATCGATAATATTTTTTCATGATGTAAACTCGTTCTAACCTGGTAATCATCGCTGTGACCTCCAAAGCGCCTTTGGCTGAGGCCAACGGTGAGCAAAAGATAGATCTGACTGTACCTAAAGAACTCTCTGGAGTGAGGCTCGATCACTTTCTGGTACAGACCTGCCCGGAACACTACTCCCGTTCTCAGATTGTCAATGCAATCAAAGCCGGCTTAATCACGGTTAATCACAAAACAGCTAAGCAGAGCTATCGACTCCACGCTGAAGATCATATCGAAGGTAAACTGGTTTTACCAGGCAATGGTGCACCACCGACTCCACAAGATGTACCATTCGATATCATGTATGAAGACGATGACCTGATCGTGGTGGATAAACCGGCCGGGTTGGTCGTACACCCTGGAAGTGGAAACCCGGACAAAACGCTGGTGAATGGACTCATCCACCGGTTTAATGAATTGAAAGTTATCGGTGATCAGCAGCGTCCGGGAATTGTCCATCGGCTCGATAAAGATACCTCCGGCTTGCTGGTTGTCGCACGCAGTCAGCAAGCCCATGCAAAACTATCTGCAGCATTCAAGGAGAGGGCGGTAGATAAACAGTACATAACGTTGGTGCACGGCTCGCCTGATGATGAAAATGGAAACATCGTTATGCCTATTGGGCGCCACCCGGTCCATCGGCAGAAAATGACCGTGCGGGAGATTGGGGGACGCTTTGCTGCCAGTAACTGGAAGGTTTTAAAACGGTTTGGGCGTTTTACGCTGCTCGAAGTGACTATCGAAACCGGCAGAACTCATCAGATTCGTGTACATCTGTCAGCGATTGGCTACCCGGTTGTTGGAGATCAATTATATGGAGGATCAAGGGATAATACTGATTTTGATCGACAACTTCTTCATGCCTGGCGGTTACGTTTTCGTCAACCGTTTAGTGGAGTAATGCTGAAATTTGAGGCACCACTCCCTGCAGATTTCCAACGCAGTATTGACCGACTGGAACAGAAACGATGATTATCTGTATCACCGGCCGTATCGGAAGCGGTAAGTCAAAAGTAGCGGAACTGCTGAGCGATCTTCTTAGTGCACCGTTACTTCAGTCTGATCAGGTAAGCCGCGAGCTGATGGAAAAAGGAGGGGAGGGATACCGACAATTTGTTATCCTGACCGGCGAGAAATATCTGGGGCCAGGTGGTGAAATTGATCGGGGAAAACTTCGTGATGCAGTCTTCAGGAACAAGCAACTGCGGAAACAACTCGAATCAATCATCCATCCACTCGTCAGGGAGCGGATCGCCAATGTTGCTCAGCAGCATGGAGCAAAGAAATTTATGCTGGTAGAGGTGCCATTGCTTTATCAGGTTGGCTGGGAGGATGATTTTCAGGCAATTATTGAAGTGGTTGCAGATCGGCCCACCTGTGTCAGCCGCACCATGGAAAGAGATGGCTGCAGTCAGCAGGAGGCCGAAAGAATTTTTGACTCACAGGAACATATCAAAACCGGCCAGGAAACGGAATCAATACACATTATTGACAATAATGGAGCGTGGATTCAAACAGTTGAGCGGGTAAAACAATTGTCTCTTTATTTGCTGGAAAAAACCGATACGGATTGATATTAGAATTTTGTTACAAAAACCTTGACACTCGCTGAGCAAGCTCGTATAAGGGAGGAAATATTCAAGACGGAATCCCGCCCTGATAAAATCCAAGAGTCTGGCTCTATATATCCGAACGAGTGAATGAGTGGTGCATAGCTAAAATATAATTGGCATTAACGAACATACTGACTGGTTCTAACCCAGTTTGTCATCCATCAAAATAATACCAAAAACGAAATAAATACAGTTAAAGGCTGTTCTGAGTACACCCTGCGTGGGTGATTCCCTGCTTGTCACGGTCGTTGACTAAAATACTGCACTTAACGTGGTCAAACGAATAATTTCAAACCCCATTACCTGCCAAAATAAGAGGAGAAAGTCATCGTGATGAATCTGGCGGAACTTAAGTTGAAGAAGATCGAAGAGCTGGTGAAGTTGGCTCGGAAGCTCAAGGTCGATGGATACAGCTCAATGCGTAAGCAGGAGCTTATTTTCGCAATACTCCAGGCCCAGGCAGACAAAGAGGGTAAGCTTCGCGGAAATGGTGTACTCGAGATTCTTCCTGACGGGTTTGGTTTTTTACGTGCGCCTGATTACAATTACCTTCCCGGTCCCGATGATATCTATGTATCTCCCTCACAGATCAGAAGGTTAAGCTTGCGTACCGGAGATGTCATTGACGGGCTGGTAAGAGCGCCAAAAGAAGGCGAACGATATTTTGCCCTGCTCAAGGTAGAAAGTGTGAACTTTGATCCACCTGAGGCGGCCAAGCAAAAAACGCTTTTTGGTAACCTGACGCCCCTTCATCCCAATGAAAAGTTTGAGCTTGAATGGCAGCCTGACAATTATTCAATGCGGACCATGGACCTTTTTGCTCCCATCGGTAAAGGGCAGCGGGGCTTGATTGTCGCGCCACCTCGGACGGGTAAGACGGTTTTGATGCAGAAAATTGCCAACTCTATTGTCAGGAATCATAAAGAAGTGTACCTCATTGTATTGCTGATTGATGAGCGACCGGAGGAAGTGACCGAAATGCAACGTACGGTCAAGGCTGCTGAAGTGGTCAGCTCCACTTTTGATGAACCGCCACAACGACACATCCAGGTTGCTGAAATGGTCATAGAAAAGGCCAAAAGACTGGTTGAGCACAAAAAGGATGTGGTCATTTTACTCGATAGTATTACCCGGTTGGCGAGAGCGTATAATACGGTAACTCCTGCCAGTGGAAAAATTCTTTCCGGTGGTGTCGAGGCAAATGCCCTGCACCGTCCGAAACGATTTTTCGGGGCGGCACGAAATATCGAGGAAGGAGGAAGCTTGAGTATTCTGGCAACTGCTCTGATTGAAACCGGTTCCAAAATGGATGAGGTAATTTTCGAGGAGTTTAAAGGTACCGGTAATATGGAACTCGTGCTTGATCGAAAGATGGCAGACAAACGGATTTATCCAGCCATTGATCTCAAGCGCTCAGGTACCAGGAAAGAGGATCTCCTGCTTCGCGAAGATATTTTAAACCGGGTATGGATTCTGAGAAAACTGCTGGCAGCGATGAATCCGGCTGACGGTATGGATTTTCTCATCGATAAGTTGAAGCAACAAAAGACAAATGAGGATTTCCTCGATTCAATGAATGGCTAAGGGAATCATCATCGCGCAGCGAAAAAGACAGACACGAATTTGTATTTGTCTTGATGTTTTCTGAGATTATAGTATATTTCGATGTTCGTTTGCTTGATTTTGTTTGGTGATAACCCTTTGAAATATGTGTTCTGGAGGTTTGAGGGATAAGTTATGAAAAAAGATATACACCCTGACTATAAGATAATTAACGCAGTATGTGCATGCGGAAACGAGGTTGAAATCGGTAGTGTGTTGCCCGAGCTGAAAGTTGAAATTTGTTCGGCATGTCATCCTTTTTTTACTGGCAAACAGAAGCTTGTTGATACCGCTGGTCGGATTGAAAAGTTCAGGAAACGTTACGCGCAGCATTACGACAAGCAGAAGTAACTGTTTCCAGCAACGTTCGGAGAGCCGGACAATTTGCTGTTGCGAGATCCGCAGTGATGGTGCCCATTGCTGCGGATCTTTTTTTTTCAATAACAAGAATGGTTCTGTTCAGGAGCAGGTATTATGCTAGACAAGTTCAAGGACGTGGATGAAAAACTCGCAACTTTGGAAGGGAGACTTGCAGACCCTTCTTTGATAAATAATCAGTCAGAATATCAAAAGGTTGTAAGGGAACATGCACAGATGAGCAGGCTTGCTGAACTGACCTCAGCGTACCGTAAACTCCTGCAGGAAATCGATGACAATCGCACGATTATTCAGGATGACTCTGAAGATGAAGAGCTTCGTGAATTGGCAAAGCTCGACCTGGAAGAGTTGGAACAGAAAAAGGAAACCCTAGAAAATGACATTCGGCTCTTTCTCTTACCGAAAGATCCCAATGATGACAAAAACACCTTCCTTGAAATACGTGCAGGAACCGGTGGGGATGAAGCAGCCCTCTTTGTCGGCGATCTATTCAGGATGTATTCCCGGTATGCGGAAACCATGGGATGGAACGTTGAAATTATGGATTCCAGTCCATTGGGTATCGGAGGATTTAAAGAAATCATTGCCCTGATAAGTGGTGACCAGGTTTTTTCTAAATTAAAATACGAAAGCGGTGTACATCGTGTCCAGCGTGTGCCTGAAACCGAAGCCCAGGGGAGGGTACACACCTCAGCGGTAACGGTTGCCATATTACCTGAAGCGGATGAGGTAGAGGTCGACGTTGATATGAATGAACTGAAGATCGATGTCTATCGTTCATCCGGACCCGGCGGACAGTCTGTCAATACCACCGATTCAGCAGTCAGGATAACCCACTTGCCCACTGGGCTGGTCGTGACCTGTCAGGATGAGAAATCGCAACATAAAAACAAGGCGAAAGCGCTTACAGTATTGCGGGCCCGCCTACTCGATCAGATCCAGCAGGAACAACACGATAAAATATCGGAAGATCGCAAATCCCAGGTTGGTAGTGGTGACCGGAGTGAAAGGATCAGAACCTATAACTTCCCGCAGGGTCGCCTTACCGATCATCGAATCAATCTGACCTTGTACAAATTAGATGCGATAATGAATGGAAAACTTGATGAAGTTATTTTTCCATTGATTACCCATGACCAGGCTGAAAAACTAAAAGCGCTCGAGTAATCAGCACGCCAGTCAAACGGGGCCTGCATGCCAACTGCCCAAAAACGTCGTATTGCGGATCTGCAAAAACAGGCAGAGCTCTGTTTCAAAGAATCAGGTATTACTGAGTATAAGGCCGAAACAATCGTACTGCTCAGTTATTGTCTGGGAATGAGTCGGACAGAGTTGTATATCCATGGTGATACAATCGTTGGTGAGCAGGAGTATGAGTTATTCAGCCAGTTGGTTGAGCGAAGGTCCCGCAGGGAACCACTAGCTTATATCAGCGGGGAACGTGAGTTTTGGTCCATGGATTTTATGGTTACCCCCGAGGTGCTCATTCCCCGACCTGAAACTGAGTATCTCCTGGAAATGGCGCTTACTCACCGGAATCAGCAGCTCCCTCCAGGCTGTATCCTTGATTTGTGCTGTGGAAGCGGGGTGATCGGTATTGTCCTGGTGCGCGAACTCAATCGGTCTGTTATTGCCACCGACATTTCCCACGGGGCCCTGGCGGTGGCCCTTTCTAACAGCCGGAAGCATGGTGTTCGTGATCGACTATCCTTCATTTGTATGGATTTGTTGAGTTGCTTCACAGAACAGCCGCGATTCCAATTGATTGTCTCTAATCCTCCCTACGTCAAAGCAGGAGATATTGCAGAGCGGCTCGAGCCGGAGGTGAGTCAGTTCGAGCCGAACCTGGCCCTGGATGGAGGAACAGACGGGATGGATTTTATTACTCGCATCGTAAGAAACGTAGGTAAACTCCTGGTACCTGGTGGTGATTGTTTCCTTGAAGTAGGCAGTGATCAACAACGGGAGATTGACCTATTGATGGATCAGGAATATTGTCGTCAAACTTATAGTATTTTAAAAACATACAAAGATTATGCACAACGTCTTCGGGTGGTGCATTTACGCAAACGGTAAAGCATATGGAAAAACTGGTAATTGAGGGTGGAGTTCCCCTTTACGGAGAGATTGGCATCAGCGGCGCGAAAAATGCAGCGCTACCATTAATTGCTGCAACCCTGTTGTCCGGGGGCGTACATACACTCAGGAATGTACCGGATCTGAGGGATACTCGCACGATATTGAAGCTGATCAGTGAACTTGGGGCAACATGGCAACGGGAGGGAACCGTACTTCAGATCGATACCACGAGTGTTGAATATGGAGAAGTTTCTTATGATCTCGTGAAAACCATGCGAGCTTCAGTATTGGTGCTTGGCCCAATGCTTGCCCGATTTGGCAAAGCACGAGTATCTCTGCCCGGTGGTTGTGCAATTGGTGAAAGACCGATAAATTTTCATATTACCGGATTTGAGCGCTTTGGTGTGCAATGTAAACTGGAAGAAGGATATGTTGAAGCGATTGCCGAACAGCGTCTGCGAGGTAACAGTGTCTACTTTGATATTCCTTCGGTAACGGGCACAGAAAATATCTTAATGGCTGCTGTACTAGCTAAAGGTAAAACAACCATCAAGAATGCGGCGCGGGAACCTGAAATAGGTAACCTGATTGAGATGTTGGTCAAAATGGGGGCAAAAATATCAGGAGGTGGCTCCGATCAGATAACGGTTGAAGGGGTCGACTCACTCGTCGCTGCAGATGTCGAAATCATTCCGGACCGTATTGAAACCGGCACCTATCTCATTGCTGCCGGTGCAACAGGTGGGGAGGTCACCGTCACTCATTGCAATCCGGATCACTTGCCAGCCTTGCTCGAGAAACTCAAAACTGCAGGACTCCAGATCGGAATTGAGTCAGATTCGATAACAATTATCAGCCCGACCAAAAATAGAAAAAAACTTCAAAGCGTTGATATCAAGACCATGCCGTACCCAGGTTACCCAACGGATCTTCAGGCTCAATTCATGGCCCTCATGGCATTGAGTAATTCAATTTGCGTGGTGAATGAGACAATCTTTGAAAATCGATTCATGCATGTTGCAGAATTACGGCGGATGGGGGCTGAAATAAAAACCGGTGGGAAAAGTGCCGTTGTGACTGGACGAGGTGAGAAAGGATTAAGCGGTGCCCGGGTGATGGCCACTGATCTCAGAGCGAGCTCTTCTCTTGTGGTCGCTGGACTCGCTGCTTCCGGTCGAACTGAAATCTCAAGGATTTATCATCTGGAAAGGGGGTATGAAAATCTGGTGGGCAAACTCACCGGTGTCGGTGCCCGGGTCTGGAAGGAGCAGGAATAATGTCGATCAGCGCTGGTATCAGGTCTGTAAAGGCAGATAGACAGTAAAACATGCGCCGCCGAGTTCGGCGTCACCCATTACAACAAATCCATTATGGGCCTCAACCGTCTGTTTGACAATGGCAAGGCCGAGCCCTGTCCCATCTGAGCGTGAGGTAAAAAACGGTTCAAAGATCTGTTTTTGATGAGACTGATCTACTCCCGGCCCATTGTCCTCTACTGCAATTGAAGCCATTATCTCTTTTGTCGGTCCTGTTTGGTTGCTGGCGGATACACGGATACGTTCCATGCCTTCGGGACAGAACGCAAAGGCGTTGTGAATGAGATGGCTGATTACGGTAAACAACTGGGTCTCGTCAGCCCAGACACTGTAATTTGATTCGATTTCAACGATGAACTCACAAGAAGCAGGCCAAGCGGTATTTGCTCTGCATACCTGAATAACCTCGTCTAACAGCGGTTTTAAGTGAAACAGGTCCTTATCGGTCCGGTCTGGTCTGGCAAACTTGAGAAAGTCGGCAATGGTTTTAATCAACCGATCTGATTCTCTGAGGATTATTCTTGTTAAATCGTAATTCTGTGCTTCAGCAGGGTTTGAAGTTGAAAACTCCTGGGCGAGGATCTGGGCCGATCCGGAAATGGCCGTGAGGGGGTTTCTGAAATCGTGGGCAATACTTGCACTCATCATGCCGAGAGCAGCGAGTTTTTCGGCCTGACGCATCTGCGCTTCGAGTCGTTCTATTTCGCTGATATCTTTAAGCGTAATGATAGTAATGTCTTCCTCTGGATGCACATTGATCCGAAAATAAGGGTTATGATCGGTTCCTTTGAGTGTTGCTTGAGCGTAACCGATTCTGATCCTTTCTGAATCCGGACGTTCAAAATCACAAGCCATACGGGGGGATGGATCCGAGAGGTCGATCAATGGGAACAGGGTGAGAAGTTTCTTGCCGATTAACTCCCTTTGTGACAGCCCGGTGATCATTGAGGTCGCATTATTTGCGGAAGTGATTGTGCCAACCCCATTAACGGTAATAATCCCTGTTGAAATATTATCAAAGATCTTTTTGTAAAGTCTCGAGAGACGGTCGAAGTCTTGTTGGGTACTGGAAAGCTCATCTATGGCGGTCTTCAACCTGATACCAAAAATGGAGCTGACCATTGCCGCCAGAAAGAACGTTAAACCGCGCACTGCAAAGTGGTTAATGCTGACCAGAATGGAGTTGGGCCCTTCCAGCTGATGAAATTCCAGATATGACGGGAGGAAGTGGGTGTATTCAACACCCAGGATAATACCATAGAGAAGGGTCGATGCGGCTGCTGCTATCAACCCTCCTTTTACTGGTAGAAGGAGACCTGCGGCGATGATTGGAAAGAAAAAGGTCGAGGTGAAAATGGAGTGTGACGAGCCCGATAAATACACCAGCAATGCTGCAAAGACGGTATCGGCGAGAGATTGGATAAAGCCAAATCGTCGGTGGTCACCTTCCGCACTGATCAGCAGAAAGGCGGACCCGATAGTAAAGAGGTAAATAAAGAGAATAAAAATCACCAACAGGTTCGGTGGCAGGGTAATGACTTCAAACCGGTCATCCTGAAGGAGGAAACTGATCCCGAGGAGCAGGGTGTAGAGAATGACTCGAAGCAGCAACATCCAGAGCAATTGCTGCTTCATCGCATCACCGGTGGGACCCAAACGCTGTTCGAGTCGGAACAGGTTACGTATACTCATTATTGTTCCTGTTAGAGATCGTACTTGTCTACTTTATAACGGAGGGAGCGGAAGCTTATTCCCAGTAAATCGGCTGCCTTAGTCTTGGAGTTTGAGGCCTTTTCCAAAGCAAATGAGATCAGTTGTTTTTCAAGATTTGAGATAACATCATCAAGCCCTCGCTGGAATAACTCTTCCTCGGAGGCGACTGCCAGGAACTGGTTTTTGCGAATGTCCTCAGAAGATTCCGAGCTGCGTATTGAGCCGGTGAGAGACAAGCTCTCCGGTGAAATGACATTGCTGGTTTCCAGGGCCACTCCCCGCTCAATGATATTTTCAAGTTCCCTGACATTTCCTGGAAAATCGTAATTCATCAGGATTTCAAGTCCATAGGAAGAGATCTCTCGAATTTCCTTGCCCAGCAGGCTGGAGTATTTATTAATGAAATGATTCACAAGTTTTGGGATATCGCTCTTTCGCTCACGCAGGGATGGAACCCTTAGCGGCACAACCGCCAGGCGATAGAAGAGATCTTCTCTGAACCTGCCAGCCAGTATTTCGTCTTCGAGAATCCTGTTAGTAGCAGCGATAATGCGGACGCTGATCCGTAAATTTTTTGTACTGCCTACCGGCTTAATCTCACGTTCCTGTAATACCCGGAGGAGCTTGGTTTGAATGATTGGTGTCAGTTCACCTATTTCATCCAGGAAGGCCGTACCGCCGTCGGCCTCTTTGAACAGTCCAGACTTATCGGCGATCGCCCCAGTGAAGGATCCCTTGATGTGACCAAAGAGCTCGCTTTCCATTAGATCTTCGGGAATGGCCGAACAGGTTATCGGGATAAAAGGATTATTCTTCACCGAGCTGCGTGCATGGATTGCCTGGGCAACTAATTCCTTCCCTGTTCCTGATTCTCCGTAAATCAACACATTGGCCGGGGTTGGTGCAATGCGTTTGATCATGTCAAAGATCTTGAGCATTTCCCTGCTCTCACCAATGATGTTTGGAAA
>QZLB01000230.1 GCA_004796425.1 Desulfobulbaceae bacterium
AATCATCGAAGTTTATCAGGTAGTACTTGTCGTTGAGCAAATAATTCCTTGTTGAGACAGTGATTTCCCGCTGTTTTTCTGGATTATAACACGTATCCATTGCTCATCCTCAATGAAGGGGTGGGAGAAAAATACTTCAAACAGAAAAGGCGGCTTCAGCTAAAAGCTGAGCCGCCTTCTATATATCAAATGGTGCCGGGACCAGGAATCGAACCAGGGACACACGGATTTTCAGTCCGTTGCTCTACCGACTGAGCTATCCCGGCACCGAATAGAGCTGCTTATTTACAAAACTATATTCCGGGTGTCAATGATTTTCATCTGGATACCCGGAATTTGATTATTTATTCTCACTGATAGTAAGCCCACCCAGATCAAGATCAAAATCCAGGTCTTCATCCATATCCGATCCAGCAGCTGGTGCTGGCTCTTCTTCAACCTGTTCAGCAGCTTCCGGTGCAGGTGATTCGTCATCAAGCCCATCGAGATCAAACTCCATATTTTCCAGACCACTGAAATCAAGATCATCTTCGGGCTCCGCCGCGACCGGATCCATAGCAGGTTCCGCCTCTACCTCCGGCTCTGATTCAGCAACCAAGGCTGGCTCAGTATCTTCTTCCGGCTCCGCTAGTTCTTCATCAAACTCGAATGTTTCTTCCTCAGCAGCTTCAGCTACTTCATTTTCGGTATCCGGTGGAGAGAGATCGGAAATATCAGCGAGCTCATCGGGAATGTCTAATGCAGGATCACTGGCAGTTTCAACTGTTTCCTCGGCTTCTTCTTCATCATCCTCATCAAAGGTGAAGGTGTCTTCTTCCTCTTCCTCCGGAACATCTTCAAACTGACCAAGATCGGCAGACAGATCAAGCTCTTCCTCGTCCTCTTCCTCGCCGAATGTTTCCATCTCACCGAATTCTTCGCTCAAGGCAAGATCGCCTTCATCATCGGTGGAATCTTCTTCCATGCTGAAATCGAGCTCTTCTTCCTGATCCTCTTCATCTACCAGGATCTCAAGATCAGGATCTGCAAATTCTATTTCACCATCAACCTCAGCAGCTCCCTCAAGTTCGGCGTGTGTATCTTCGCTTGCTTCAAACTTCAGAAACGAAGGTACTGCGACGTTCCGGGTACTTCCCTGGAAAGGCATGGCCGCATCCGCCATACTTTTGTTGCATTTCAGACAGGTCTCGACGTTGTCAAAGGTGATATAGCCGCATTTAGGGCAACGCATCAGTTCGTTCCTCACTTTTATGTACCGGTAACACACAATCCCTGGAATGAGAATTGTGCCGCCTTACTATACCTCACCAGTATCGCACATTTTTTTCAAAAAAATCAAGAATAATCGCATTGTTCCCTGATTTTGAATCAGATCTTCCAGTCCATTCCAATATCACAGGCAGGGGCAGAATGGGTCAAAGCGCCTATGGAAATGATATCAACCCCGGTCGCAGCAACCGCTTCTACATTTTCCAGACCAATCCCTCCTGATGCCTCGACAATCGCTTTTTTATTTATAATTTCAACAGCTTCAGACATCATATCCAAACTCATATTATCAAGCATGATAATGTCAACCCCGCTGTCGAGGCACTCCTTCACCTGCTCAAGGGTATCGGTCTCCACTTCAATCCTGAGGGTGTGAGGAATTTTTCGTCGGACTTTTTGCACCGCCTCTTTGATGGAGCCACAGGCAGCGATATGATTATCCTTAATCATGATACCGTCGGTCAGGTTAAACCGGTGATTGGCTCCACCACCGACTGTTACTGCATATTTTTCCAACATTCTGAGACCTGGGGTGGTCTTGCGAGTATCGCAAATCTTCACCGGATAGGCACGCACCCGCTCAACAAATTGGGCCGTCAAAGTTGCAATGCCAGATACCCGCTGCAACAGATTCAAGGCAACCCGTTCAGCCTTGAGCAGATCAATAACCGGACCTTCAACACTCAACAGACGATCACCAGCCGAAACCTTGGAACCATCGGCTACCGGATGGCTGGTCATTATGGCCGGATTTTGGGTTTTGAATACCCGAGCCGCCACCTGCTCGCCCCCTGCCACCCTGAAGGATTCTCGTGCGATCAGATGTGCTTTACCAATCTCATCAGAGTGAAAAATTGATTCACTGGTGAGATCACCACGTCCGATGTCTTCACGAAGAAAAGCACTGATCGTCTCTGTTAAGAGGTTGGTGTCCATTTTCTCCTGTGATTAACGGGCCGCAATCGCCTGCAAACGGTTTTCCGATTCGGCAATTCGGGCAAGCCGGTTGTCGAGCTCTTCCTTTTTCTCTTTTTCCTTTGCCACGACCGCATCGGGGGCATTGGCAAGGAATTTCTGGTTGGTTAACTTGCCATTAACCTGCTGCAAACTTTTTTCAACTTTTCCTCGTTCCCGGGCAAGTTTTTCCAGCTCGTTTTCAACGTCGATTAGACCGGAAAGCGGCACATAGATTTCAATGTCGTTATAGATGTAGGTAGCCGCATCGTCGGGTTTCGCACTCTCAGGTTGCACTACCAGATTGCTCAGTCGGGTCATATCTGAGATGGCGGATGAAAAAGCGGTGACCAGTTGCGCATGCTCATCACCGATCTTGTCAACATAGGCCTCAATTTTCTGTGATGGATGCACCTCCGCTTCTGAGCGGATGTTTCTGATACCGGTAATAATCCCCATCAGCGTTTCCATCTGCGATTCTGCCGTATCATCAAGCCACGCATCCTGCCGCTGAGGAAATTGTTCAAGCATCAGTACGGATCTCTCACCCGGCAACACGCTCCAGATCTCTTCTGTGACAAAAGGGGTAATTGGATGAATCAACTTCAGCATCGTTTCCAGCACCACCAGCAGAACACCGCGCGCCTGCTGACGCAAGGTTTCATCGTCCCCGAACAGATCTGCCTTAATCCACTCCAGATACCAGTCACATAACTCATGCCAGGTAAACTGATAAATAGATGAGGCAACCTCGTTGAAATGATATTCGTCAAGCCCCCTTCTCACACTGTCGATGGTCCGGGCGGTACGGGAGAGAATCCAGCGATGAACCAGCGGCAAGTCCGCGGGGTTATCGGTAACTGCTCTTACTGAATCATCACAGTCCTTGACGTGCATCAACGCAAAGCGGGCCGCATTCCATATCTTATTGATAAAAAAGCGATACCCCTCAATCCGATCTTCATCGAGTTTGATTTCACGGCCCTGAGCAGCAAACGCGACCAACGTAAAGCGCATGGCATCGGTACCGTATTTACCCATTACCTCGAGCGGGTCGATCACGTTACCGGTCGATTTGGACATCTTCTTGCCATGTTTATCCCTGACCAGGGCATGCAGATAGACATCTTTGAAAGGTACCTCTTCCATAAAATGAATACCCATCATCATCATCCGGGCCACCCAGAAAAACAGAATATCAAAACTGGTGATCAGGATGGAGGTGGGATAAAAGGTCTGTAATTCTTTGGTATTTTCAGGCCACCCCATAGTGGAGAAAGGCCAGAGTGCTGATGAGAACCAGGTATCCAGCACATCGGTTTCCTGCACGAGCTCTGATGAGCCGCACTTGGGACAACTCGTTGGTGCCTTAATGGCAACGATCAATTCATCACAATCGCTGCAATTCCAAGCCGGTATTCGGTGTCCCCACCAGATTTGACGAGAAATGCACCAGTCCCTGATATTGTCCATCCAGCCATAAAACGTGTTGTACCAGGTTTTCGGATAGATCTTGATCTGTTCCTCACGGACTGCCTGGATGGCTTTATCTGCCAAGGGCTTGACCGAGACAAACCATTGCAGAGAGGTGGTTGGTTCAACTACGGCTTTGCACCGATAGCACTGCCCAACCGCATGATCATAATCTTCAATCTCCACGAGATAACCGGCTTCTTCCAGATCCTTGACAATTCGCTTGCGGCATTCAAACCGGTCCAGTCCCTGGTAAACGCCTGCCAATTCGTTCATCACCCCGTGATCGTCCATAACCTTGCACATTTCCAGGTTGTGCCGCCGGCCAATTTCATAATCATCACGGTCATGGGATGGAGTTACTTTCAGGGCCCCGGTACCAAACTCCCGCTGGACATGGTGATCAAAAACCACCGGAATCGTCCGCCCGGTCAGCGGCAATTCAATGCCCACGTCGGCCAGATGCGCATATCGCTCATCTTCGGGATGCACCGCGACCCCGGTATCACCCAGCATGGTTTCCGGACGTGTTGTGGCAACAACGACATGTCCGGAACCATCGGCGAAGGGATATTTGATATGGTACAGTTTTCCTCTGGTATCCTCATGATCAACCTCATCATCGGCAAGTGCGGTGAGACAGCGTGGACACCAGTTGACGATATAGTCCCCCTTATAGATCAGCCCTTCGTGATACAGTCGAACAAAGACTTCTCGTACCGCATTGGAAAGCCCATCGTCCATGGTAAACCGTTCACGCTCCCAATCACAGGAACAGCCCAGTTTTTTCAATTGATTAACGATGGTACCGCCCTTCTCGCGGCGCCACTCCCAGACCCGCTCGATAAAGGCTTCCCTGCCAAGATCATGTCTGCTCTTGCCCTCTGTGGCCAGCTGACGTTCAACCACATTCTGGGTGGCAATACCCGCATGGTCAGTACCAGGTACCCAGAGCGTATTTTTACCGTTCATTCGGTGATAACGGGTGAGCACATCCTGCATGGTGTTGTTCAAGGCATGACCGACATGCAGAACACCGGTGACATTGGGTGGCGGAATGACAATGGAAAACGGCTCTTTCCCCTCATCCATCTTCGCATGAAAACAGTTCTGCTCTTCCCAAATTTTCAGCCACTTCTCCTCAACATCAGAAAACTCGTACCCTTTACTCAACTCTTTATCTTTGCCCGTGCTCATGTTCACCTGTTACAAAATTAATTCCTGTTACCTGCCAGACGCCTCAATTTCACCTCCTTAAAAAAGGAAGGGGCGCAGATTACCTGTGAAGGGTAGCTTTATGCAACCGTTTTCTGGATTCCTTTTCACTTCAATTGCGGTGTACCGGAATCTACCTCACACTCCATGGGCGCGGCAGAAAAATATATTCATAGAGATCAAGCGCGTAGCGATCGGTCATTCCCGCAATATAATCACATACCCGTCGATGTGCTGTTTTATCATCCCGCCAGCCATGCCAATCCTTCTCGACGGCCCATTCACCGTGGTACCGTTTCACCAGCCCAAATTCTAAAAAGTAGCTATAAAGCTCTCTAATGATTCGTTGTGCCTTTTCAAATTCCTGGTGTACACGATAGAAGCGATAGACCTTGTCATAGAGAAACGATCTGAGTTCAGTGATGGTTTCCAGCATCTGCTGACTGATGTGAAGCGTCCCATCGTCAGCGGTAAGGGTTTCGACAATAAGGTCTCTGACCATACTGCCAATTCTCTGAGAATGTCGCTCGCCAACCACCGTCTTGATCTGCGCAGGCAAATCACCTTCTTTCAATATTCCCGCTCTGAGCGCATCATCCAGATCGTGATTTACATAAGCGATAATATCTGCGATCCGCACAACCTGACCTTCAAGCGTCACGGCAAGTTCTGATTTGCGTTGCGGGATGATATCATTGCGCCCTTTGGAATGGCGGGAAATCCCGTTGCGCACTTCAAATGTCAGGTTCAACCCTTTGCCTTTGTTTTCAAGAAAATCAAT
>QZLB01000211.1 GCA_004796425.1 Desulfobulbaceae bacterium
GAACTGGATGGCCGGATTGTAGTTGGTGTCGAGAACGATATCCCCGAGCAGGCGGGCAGACCGGTCAAAGGTGTGGTCGATGAAGATGATCTTGATACCGACTACTCCACCGGAAGCGAGAGTGACGGTTTAGCTGATGGCCCGGCAGTAAAAGTCGAGGGAAGCCTGAGTTCACTGGTCAAATCTGGTGCTGATGAACCGGTTGTCTTCAGCTTCGATACTGAAGATGGTTCCCTGAGCGAAGATGCGAAAGCATTCCTGGAAGGACAGAACCTCACCTCGCATGGCGACGAACTGTTCTACAGGATCAATGACAATGGGAAATTGGTAGGCCGAGCAAAAGATGAGAACGATGAAGGGCGCGCAGTGTTCCGTCTTACCCTTGAAGAAAATGGGGATTATAAATTCGTTCTGCTCGACCAGCTCGATCATCCCGATGGCAATGGCCAAAACAGCCTGTACATCGATCTCTCCGCTGCAGTTAATGCAACCGATTTCGATAAAGACACTGTTAATTTGGGCGATTTTGAATACGGCGATGATATCCCCGCTTTCAGGATCCAGGTGGTCGACGACGTTCCCGTTCAGGCAGGCGAGCCGGTTAAAGGAGTGGTTGATGAAGATGATCTGGATAATGCCAACTCTACCGGAACCGATAGCGACGGTCTGGGTGATGGCCCGGCAGTAACGGCCCAGGGCAGCCTCAGCTCACTTGTTCAATCTGGTGCCGATGAACCGGTTACATTCGGTTTTGCTACTGACAATGGCTCGTTGAGCGACGATGCCAAGGCATTTCTGGAAGGACAGAGTCTCAGCTCCCAGGGCGACGACCTGTTCTATGTAATTAACAACAACGGCAAGCTGGTAGCGCGTGCAAAAGATGAGAATGATGATGTCCGGGCAGTATTCCGTGTCACGCTGGATGAGGACGGCAACTACAAATTTAACCTCCTTGACCAGCTCGATCATCCCGATGGCAATGGTGAGAACAGCCTTTACATCGATCTGTCCGGAGCGGTTGAAGCAACCGATTACGATGGGGACACGGTGAATCTGGGTGATTTCGACTATGGAAACTATCCTGCATTTTCCATCGAAGTTGTCGATGACATTCCCGTGAAGGCTGGTGAGCCGGTAAAAGCCGTTGTTGATGAGGACGATCTGGATAACGATCTGTCCACCGGTACCGACACCGATGGCTTAGGTGATGGCCCGGCAGTAACGGCCCAAGGCAGCCTTAGCTCACTGGTTCAATCTGGTGCAGACGAACCGGTTACATTCGGTTTTGTCACGGAAAATGGTTCGTTGAGCGACGATGCCAAAGCATTTCTGGAAGGACAGAATCTCAGCTCCCAGGGCGACGATCTGTTCTACGTGATCAATAACAACGGCAAACTGGTTGCACGGGCAAAAGACGAGAACGATGATGTCCGGGCAGTATTCCGTGTCACGCTGGAAGAGGACGGCAATTACAAGTTTAACCTCCTTGACCAGCTTGATCATCCCGATGGCAATGGTGAGAATAGTCTTTACATTGATCTCTCCGGTGCAGTTGAAGCAACTGATTATGACGGAGACACGGTAAATCTCAGTGATCTGGATTACGGAAAAGAAGCAGCATTCAGCATTGAAGTGGTAGACGATGTACCGCAGGTGATTCAGACTGCACAATACTATTTCGTCTCTGAATACGCGGGTTACAACAATATCATCGGAACCTATGAACTCGATGATGGTGGAAATCCCACCAATCCGCAGATCATCATTGCCGAGACCAACGATCTTGCCAATTTCAGTCAGGCTGGACCTCCAAGAACCGACCTTGCGGATAAGTATAAATATGGTGAGGATGGTCAGGAGAACGGTTCCGGTCCGAATCAATACACTGAAGGGGTGAATCTTGGCACCTATACAGAAGGAACCAAGATGTTTCTGATCGCCGACGGCGGTAATAAAAACATCCCGGTGAAGGTCGATGAGAACAGTGAGCTTCGTTTTGGTCCTGAAAACCAGCTTCAGATCAAGAACGACGCAAACGAATGGGTAGATGTTGATCCCGGTGGCAACAAAGGAATCTACTACATGGAT
This sequence comes from Desulfobulbaceae bacterium, assembly GCA_004796425.1. Taxonomy (GTDB): domain Bacteria; phylum Desulfobacterota; class Desulfobulbia; order Desulfobulbales; family Desulfocapsaceae; genus MADRE3. The sequence continues at coordinate 2,089 of QZLB01000211.1, forward strand.
TCACAGTATGACACCATTCCTCCAGGAACCTGGAGAGGAGATGGAGACACACCCGATGGTCTGAATCACTTCACCGATCAGTGGGCGGAATCACCCTGGCCACAGCACTTCATCTCTGAAGTGCCGAAGTTTGGCGGTGAGGTTCGAATCGAAGATTTGAACCTGGGTGATGGTGACTACGATGATACCGTGCTGCGGGTAGAGAAAGGTGCGGTGGTCAGCGAATCGCATCTGGATGACGGAACTAAATCTGATCCCAACACGGCAACAATGGCAGAAGGTAACTTCTTCCAGAGTTCTGCGGCCGGAATTCAGTTCGTATCAGGTGCCGATGAGCCGCTGAAGCTGACGATCGACAGTTCAGGTATCTACACTCCTGACGGCTTTGTCGAAAGTGGTGATCAGGATGTCGAAATCACCATCGAAAAGGATGGCAGCGACGCGAACTCTGTGACCATCCAGAGCGGACCGGGTATCCTTGAAGTTTGGGAAAACGGTGACTGGAAATACACCCTGCTGGACAATACTACGGTCCATCCCGATAATGACAAAGGAAGCCGTGACAAGCATGATGGTGATTATGACCGGTATGCGGCAGACCAGGTACAGGATGTCTTCCATATAACTGCATCTGATTATGATGGTGACGAAGTTGTGGCGAATTTCGTTATCAACATCAATGACGATGGTCCGCAGATTGGTTTTGTTGACCAACCACTGGCCACCGGCTTTGTTCATGAAGACGCCTTGAACCAGGATTATGATCCGGTGGATGGTCCGATCAAAAACATCGCCAATAACAATGATGAGGATCTCTCCGATGGTCTGCTTGATCATGACCAGCAGACAGATCAGACGACCTTTGATCTCTCAGCACTGCTTGATGCGAACTACGGTGCCGATGGACCGGGTTCCATCAGTTATGAAATCAAGAACCCGGATGGCTATGATTCGGGATACACCTCAGACGGCGTTGCCATCAAGTATTACAAAGATGGTGATGATCTGGTAGCTAAAGCGGGTGATCTTGAAATCTACCGGCTTGAAGTCGACAGCAGTACCGGAAAGGCCACATTCAATCTCAATGACCAGATTGATCATGGAAACGGTAAGGATGGTGAGTACGGCACCGCAGACGATGTGCCCGTTGGTGATACCGGCGCATTGACCATTGACAATCTTGGTCAGTTTGTCGAAGTAACGATTACCGATGCGGATAATGACACCGCCAAGGGAACCCTGGATGGTATGATCAACGTCAGTGTCGAAAACGATGTGCCTGAAGCGGTTGAGACCGTTGCCAAGTCTTTGAACCTGGTGCTGGTGCTCGATAACTCTGGTTCCATGTACAACAACAAAATCAAGTGGGAAGGCAAAGAGGATACTTCCCGAGCCGTGGCGTTGCAGAGCGCGGTCATTGGACTGTTGGAAACGCTGGATGCCAGTGCTGCCGAGGATATCCGGGTACATATCGTTGAATTCAACACGGACGGTAAATCACTTGGTACCTTCGATCTGAAATCTGGCGGCGAATTGCAGGATGCGAAAGACATTATCAACAACCTGCCGGGCTTCAGAGATCCCAATACCAACAATCCGGTATATCGGGATCAGTTCACCAACTATGAGGCTGGTTTCCAAACGGCTCTTGACTGGACCAATGGTACTGAACCTCTCGATGGAGACAACGTTGTCAATCAGGTACTGTTCATCTCTGACGGTGATCCGAACACCTATAACGACGATGATAATGGTGATCAACCGTATCCTGGAGATGGTTCCACCGTACCGGCCAGTGTCGCACTTGACCACGTAACCGGTGATGCCGGACCAAAAGACACCACCAGTGAACTTCAAGCGCTACAAGCCTGGGGGACCGTAGACACCGTTGGTATCGCGGTCAACTCCGGACAGCTCAATCGTTTAAGTGAATTGGATGCCGATGGCGCAGACAGTATCTCCTCTGGTGATGAGCTCGAGGCTTTATTACCAGAACTGGTCTTCAATCGCATTGTTGCACGGGTTGACGAGGATGACCTGAGCTCCACCGTTTCCGATGGTACCTACGCACTGGATAACGACGATGGAACAGATGGTCCGGGTAATGATGATGAGGATCTCGCAGGAAACCTCTCTACACTTTTTGAATCTGGTGCTGATGAGGAATTGACCTATAGCGTCGCCACTGATTTGAGTAACCTGCCCGAGCTGTTTTCAGGTGGTGTGAAAGTTCATTACTTCAATGAAAGTGGTTCCTTGGTCGCCCGCGTTGGTAATACAGATGGTACTGCCAATGCAGCCGGAGAGAAAGTCTTCATCTTTGACGTCAACGCCGATGGTTCATGGGTCTTCGACCTGCAGGCGAACCTCGATCATGAAGATGGTGACGGACAAAACACCAACCTGGTCACCGATGGTGGTGTGGTTGCCGGAATTGACCTCTCATCAGTTATCATTGCAACCGATACAGATCTCGATTCAGTACCTGCTGACGAGGGAGCCTTCGTAGTTGAAGTTAAAGATGATGTACCTGATGCAAGTGCCGATGCCATGGATGCAATCCTGGTGAATGAGGCGGGCAACGAACTCCTGGCAGCGCTCAATGTGGTACCTGGTGCAGATGGGATTTCCGATATTGCTATAACACCATTGGATGAGAAAGGTAACAGAGTCTCCGATGGTGACAAGGTTTACGAAAACGGTGAACCGCTGCAGGTAGACGGAAAAGATGTTTACTGGAAGGATAATGGCGACGGCAGCTGGAGTGCAGTTACCAAGTCCAGCAGCCAGGGCGCCGCACCAGCTGCAACTTCTGTGATCTTCACTGTGGCACCGGAGTATGCTGGTGGTGAATTTACCGGCAACTATACGGTTGAGCAGGAAAGTGAGTTTGGTAATGACGGCTCCTTCCTGTTCAGTTTTAAACAACAGGGTGGTGGCCGGGCCGAAGAAAAGGTCTTTACCACCTCAGATGGTGTCAAAATCACCGTTACCGCGGACAGTCCCAATGGTGATCCTGATTATGTGAACTGGTCTAATCAAGGCATTGGAGTGGACAATAACCTCATTAATGAGGCAGGCCCCAATGACATAACTGAAGTTCTGACCTTCAAGTTCTCTGATTCAGATGATGAACCACTGGATATTACGAGTGCAACATTCAGGCTCGATCATCTTGACAATCCTCCAGGCCCTGGGAACACAGAGAAAGCGGTTTGGGAGGCCTACTCAGATGGCGTTTTGGTTGCAGATGGGAAGCTGAACGGTAGTGGCAATGGTGCTGCTCCACAATTTGATCAGAATTTGACCATCAACCCAACCGGTGATGTCACTTTTGACGAGGTCAGGCTCTCCATTAAGACTGCTGATCCTAATGCAGAAGGCTACCGCGTTGAAAAGGTAAGTGTTGAATACGAGACCGTTGAAGACCACGAGTTTGATTTCGTTGCCGATGTAACCGACGGCGATGGCGATGTGGTCGAAACGGAATTCGATGTGACTTTCGATGCAGATGGCGTCGTTCAGGGTGGCAGCGAATCAGAGGTGATCTCTGGTAGCTCGGAAGATGATGTCCTCAAAGGCGGTGGTGGCAACGACGTCATTATCGGTAATGAAGGAGAGGATGAAATCTTCGGTGAAGGCGGAGTCGATGTGGTTGTCGGTGACTCGGTTGAACTTGATCCCGCCGGTGGTACCACCGTTGTGGATGATGGTGAAGTCGATAATCTAAACGGTGGTCCAGCCCTTGATGTGGTCGCTGATCCGGGTGGTGAGGATAACCACAGTATCGGTAATGAAGTTGACGACATTGACAACTACATTCCACCCGTTGACCCCACACCATGATGTAAATCTCTACTATTAATCTCAGCAGGGGTAGATCGGTTTCGATCTACCCCTTTTTTGTTTCAGCACACCTGTCCCGCGGTTTTGAGTTTGGGTTTGGGGAGGATTTTCCGTTCTGTTTCAAAATAGCTAGAAATTACGATCGCACCAATGATGAGTGTCGATCCCCCAACTTGCAGCGGGGTCAAAATTTCCCCGAATAACAGGTAGGCAAGAACGGCGGTGATCGGTGGTTCCGAAGTTGCAATCAAGTTCACCAGGTTAGCTGGCAGATACCCGAGGCTGACATTATATAACCCAAACCCTAACAGCGTCGGGCCGACGGCAAGAAGCAGCAACACGCCCCATCCGCTGGCCGAGAAGCCAAGGGAAAAAAAGCTGTCTGCAACGCTTTGGATCCCACTACGACAGAGCAGGGAGATAAATTGTGCTCCAAAAAGCAGAACGGCAGCGATCCCAAAGGTATAAAGCAGCAGGGTCCAGGGGTTAGTTCCCCTCGTTCCCTCGTCTTTGCCAAGGGTGCTGTACATTGCGAAGCACAACCCTGAGCCTAATCCCAGTAGCAGGCCATTGAGGTTAAATGGTACACCACTGAAGTCAGCGCCACAGGAAACGAAAAGGCAGCCGATAAGTGCGGCGCCAACCGAGAACAATTTAATGGTGGAGAGGTACTCACCAAGTAAAAGTTTTGCCAGTAATGCTGTAAACGGCACCGAGGAATAGACCAGAAAGGTCGCTACTGCTGCACCGTTTAAGGCAACGGAATTGGTCCATAGATAGTTGAAGAGCGCAAGAACAACTCCGTAAGGAACAAAGCGTTTGAAGTCTCCCCACGATATTTCAACCAACCGTGGATAGAAACATTCCAGGATAATCAATAGGACAGTTACCAGGAACAGATTACGCCAGAACGCTAAAACCATTGGCTCCAGTTGGTGCTCCTGAATGAGGTAGCGAATCAGGATACCAGTTGTTGCCAGAATAGTGGCACTGAGCAATGCGCTGCTGACTCCTTTTGATTTGGTACTTAAGTATAGCATTGGATTTCCTCCTTTCAATCTCTTACGGGAGGAGACTAATCAGATAATGGCATTATTAATAGTGACAATATGTTTTATTTTTGATAGGTACAATTCAAATTGTTGACCGATAATTCACTATTTATGGTCAATTTGGTGAATATTTAATAAGGACAATTTGAGATTATGAGAATCGCTCTGGACAAGTCTTTGAAAAAACCGATTTACCAGCAGATTTATGACTATTTCTCTGAGTCGATACGAAGTGGGGCTATGCCCGTTGATACCCGGTTACCCCC
>QZLB01000019.1 GCA_004796425.1 Desulfobulbaceae bacterium
CACCAAGATGATCACCCAGGACGATGTAATGATTATCATTGGACCGCAATCCTCCAAACAGGCTGTACCGGCTGGTGATGTTGCAAACAACTATGAAACCCCGATGATCAGCCCCTGGTCAACAAACCCTGCGACCACTGCGGATCGCCCCTTTGTTTTCCGCGGTTGTTTTCTCGATCCATTCCAGGGTCCGGTGCTGGCGAATTTCATCACCGAGGAATTCGGTTTCAAAAAAGCAGCAGTACTCTATGATGTAGCAAGCGACTATCCGAAAGGGCTTGCTGAATTCTTCAAAATGGCCTGGGAAGAAAAGCATGGAGCCGGTTCTGTTGTAGCCTATGAAAGCTTCACCACCAAAGACACCGATTTCAGCTCTCAGCTCACCAAAATTATCCGTTCAGATGCAGAAGTACTTTTCACCCCTCAGTACTACAATGAAGTTGCCCTGATTGTGCAGCAGGCAAAGGATCTTGGCTGGAAAGGTCCGATCGTTGGTAGTGACAGCTGGGGTTCTGCTGAAACCGTTGAACTCTGTGGCGAAGCATGCTACGGACAGTTCTTCAGTACCCACTATGCGGCCGCAGGTGCACAGGGTGCGACCAAAGCGTTTATTGACCGTTACAAGGAAAAATACGGTTATGTACCCGATGACGTTGCAGCACTCACCTGGGATGCTCTGAGACTGGCCCAGACAGCTATCGAAGGTAGTGGCAAACTGACTGGCAAAATCAAAGCAGACCGTAAAGCAGTACGTGATGCCCTTGCCAAAGTGAAAAACTTTGAGGGAATTACCGGCACCATGACCTTCACCGAAGAGGGTGACCCGAACAAATGTGCCGTTATCGTTCGTATCAGTGACAAAGGCGAGTACGAGTTTTATAAGTCAATTTGTCCCTGATTATAAGTAGATCTAGACGTACATAGATCATTTTCAGTCTGGTATGCAACATCCGGTTGCATACCAGACTTTTTGTTGGCAAAATAGGTTGCCTGTCCAAAGGTGGAGAGTTATGATTCTCCGGTTCTGGACAGGCAGGCATATGTTCCGGGAGCTGGCTTTCCGGGTTGGTCTTCAACCGTTTCCAAGATTACAGGAGTTCTGTGATGGAATATTTTCTTCAGAACCTGATAAACGCGCTGCAATGGGGTAGTTTTTATGCAGTAATCTCCATCGGCTATTCGATGGTGTATGGCGTACTGATGCTCTTCAACTTTGCCCATGGGGATATCTTCATGGTCGGTACCTATATCGGCTTTGGTATCGCCACCCTGTTTTTGGCGCTGTTCATGCCGATTCTGCCAGGTTGGGTGATCTTTATTATGGTCATCATCGTTACCATGTTTCTGGCCTCGTTCGTGGGTGTCATGGTTGAAGTGATCGGTTACCGACCACTGCGCGGCGCCCCACGAGCCTCGGCAGCCATTACCGGTCTGATGATCGGTATCATCTTTGAAACCGGTAACCTGATCCTGCTCGGTGCCCAGCGTTTCAGTTTTCCGGCGCTGATTGAGTCGGTCTCCTATAACGTTGGCGGCGTCTATTTTACTAATGTGAAGGTGCTAATTATCGTGGTATCCCTGGTTTTGATGGCCGCTCTGCACACCTTCATCCAGAAGACAAAATGGGGCATGGCCATGCGGGCAATGTCCTACGATTTCAAGGCAGTTCCGCTGATGGGGGTATCGATCAACATCATCGCACCACTCACCTTTGCCATTGGCGCGGGCCTTGCCTCCGTTGCCGGCATCCTTTATGGCCAGGCGTACCCGGTGCTTGATCCATATATGGGCATCCTGGTTGGCTGGAAGGCTTTTGTCGCAGCAATTCTGGGTGGTAGGGGCTCTATCATGGGTGCTGCACTTGCCGGATACCTGCTCGGTTTTATAGAAATCTTTGTGGCAATGGTCTTCCCCTCCACTTTCAGGGATCTGATCGCCTACTCAATTATCTTGATTATTCTCACTTTCAGACCACGCGGCTTTTTTGGCATGGCACATTCAACTCAGCTCCGGCTGTAAAATTGAGAACTTGCGAATGACCACGACCACGAAAACAGGAATCGCCTATGAACTTTATTAAAAACTTTTTCAGGAAATTTTCGGTCGTCCCGCTGGCCGGCTGGCTGCTGGGCGTATTTGCAGCCGTCCTCATTGAGTTTTATCTCGGTGAAGACGTGATCTCATATTATCTCTATCTGCCAAAAGTCCCCGTACTCTTTGGCGCGCTCGTCATGCTGAAGGAACCGATTCTGATACCCAGTGTCCTGGCCTATGACCTGCTCGTCTATGTTATCCCCATCCTGCTGGTCGCCCGGCTCACCGCCCCGCTGACCAATGGACTTGCCGCGTTTTTAGAGAATATGCCACTCTGGCTGGCCACCCTGCTGCACCTGATTGCCTTCTATGGAGTGTTGCATCTTTGGGCGGGAATTAACGATTACCGGGTACTGGTCGTTAAACTGACCATGATCGCCGTCATTTTAACCGTCAGCCTCAATATTATTAACGGCTATCAGGGAGAGTTTTCCTGCTCGCATCCAGGCTTCATGGCTTTAGGAGCATACGCCTCTTCAGTATTGACTTTAAAGCTGTTTGCCAATGATAAAGTGTTTGGCGCCGCCCTGCTACCACCAGAGTACGGGCCGTACCTGTTCCCGCTTATCCTGATTGCAGGCGGATTGGTCGCGGCACTGGGTTCGCTCGTCGTTGCCATACCCTCTTTTCGAACTCGAGGAGATTATCTTGCCATTATTTCTCTGGCCTTTCTTTTTATTGTCAAGAGCGCCATTGAGAACATGGAACTGGTTGGCGGACCACGCGGACTCAGCAGCCAGCCAAATTTTGCGTCCATGCCGGTGGTTTTCATCTGGATGAGTCTCTGTATCTGGGTGATTCACAATTTCACAACCTCGGTGATGGGTAAGGCGCTTAATACGGTTCGCGACAACGAGGGTGCCGCCAGTTCAATGACGGTCAACACCAGGAAAACCAAGATGACCGCATTTATGTTCGGCGCCTTCTGGGCGGGTGTTGCCGGCGGGCTTTTTGCCCACGTGCTCAGATATGTTAACCCGTCCACTTTTGGTATCCAGAAGCTTGCCGAAATCCTGGCCATGGTCTACTTCGGTGGTTTGAACTCGATCTACGGCTCAATTGTCGGCGCGGTTTCCATCAATGTCCTGGGTGAGGCTCTGAGACCACTGGAGCTGTGGAAATGGATCATTATTCCGCTCATTCTGATTCTGGTGATGATTTACCGACCGCATGGTTTAATTTCATTCACCGAAATCAATGTGGAAAAACTCCTGCGTGCCAGAAACCGGGACAACGATACGGGAGGTGAGTGATGACTGCACTGCTTGAAGTAAAAAACATGACTCACTATTTTGGCGGCCTGCGGGCAGTGAATGACTTTAACCTGGCGATTAATCCCGGCCAGATTTACGGCTTGATCGGCCCCAACGGCGCAGGCAAAACCACGGTATTCAACCTGATAACCGGGGTCTACACCCCGACCGAGGGCAGCGTTACACTCGAAGGAAACAATATCAAGGGTGTAGAAACCCACCGAATTGCCTCGATGGGTTTGGGCAGAACCTTCCAGAACCTGGCGCTCTGGCGCCATATGAACGTGATCGATCATATCCGGATGGCCCATTATTCCCAGCTCAGTTATGGGCTTCTCGGTGCCTTCTTCGGCACACCAACCATGAGGAAACAGGAAAAGGAGGTGTATGATAACTCCTACCGGCTCCTGGAAATTTTTGATGTTAACCAGTTCGCCACCCAGAACATCGGTAACCTTCCCTACGGTGCCCAGAGGCGGGTTGAGATGGCCCGGGCCATGGCGACGAAACCAAAGATCCTTTTCCTCGATGAACCGACCGCCGGGATGACCCCTGATGAACTGGTCAGAATGATAGAAATTATTAAACAGGTACACCGCGATTTCGGCGTTGCCATATTCATGATTGAGCATCGAATGAAATTTGTAATGGAATTGTGCGAATCAATACAAACACTGGTATTTGGTGAGGTCATCGCAGAAGGACCGCCTGAAGAAATACAAAATAACCCCGAAGTAATCGAGGCTTACCTGGGTAAGGAGGACCTTCACTAATGCAGCTGGTCGTTGAAAATTTATCTGTCTCTTATGACAAAATCAGAGCGCTGCACGGAATCAGTTTCTCTGTGGAAGAGGGCGAAATTGTAACCATCATTGGTGCCAACGGAGCCGGCAAGAGCACTACCTTGCGGGCTATTTCACGGATGGTACCGGCTGACCCGGGTTCAAAAATCGAATTCATGGGACAAAATGTTCTGAAATATAATACCGACCGGGTGGTTTCAAAATTTGGTATTTCCCATGTTCCTGAAGGCAGAATGATTTTTGGTAATCTGACGGTCACCGAGAACCTCACTCTGGCAGCCTTTGCTCGCAAAGACTCCGCCGCAGTTGCCGCTGACATGAAGTGGGTTTTTGATCTGTTTACCCGGCTGGAGGAACGGAAAAATCAGTTGGCCGGTACCTTAAGCGGTGGAGAGCAGCAGATGCTCGCCGTTGGCCGGGCCTATGTCAGTGGTCGGAAAATCATGATCCTTGATGAGCCGTCCATGGGGCTTGCTCCATTGCTCATGTTGGATATGTTTGATGCTCTGAAAGAAATTAACCGTCAGGGTACGACGATTCTGCTGGTCGAGCAAAATGCCCGACTTGCCCTGAAATTTGCTCAGCGCGGCTATGTGCTGGAACACGGGAAATTGATTCTGGAAGGGGAGGCAGACAGCCTGCTTGATAATCCCGAGGTCAAGAAAGCATACCTTGGGGCCTGAGGTACGATAACCATAGCCACTTCGTCGAGTCATGAGAATTGCAATTAACGGTTACGGCAGGATCGGCCGCTGTGTTGTCAGGGCGCTCTACGAGACAGGCCGTTCGGAACAGATATCGATTGTCGGTATTAATGATCTTTCAGACATTCACTCAATTGCCCACCTGACGCAGTTCGACTCAACGCACGGTAAATTTTTCAAAGAGGTGGCTCACGATGGTCACCACCTGTTAATTGGCGATGATGCAATCAGGGTGCTCAACATCGCAGATCCACGCCTGCTGCCCTGGAGGGAACTTGATGTCGATGTGGTCCTGGAGTGTACGGGAAGTTACAATGAGCGGGAAATTGCTGAACAGCATCTGAACAGCGGTGCCAAACGATTTATCTTCTCCTGCCCTGCTCAATCCGATGTCGACGCCACCATCGTGTATGGGTTGAACCATGAAACGCTGAACGGAGAACACCGGATTATTTCCAATGCTTCATGCACGACGAATTGTATCAGTCATGTCATAAAAATACTGCACCAGCAGTTTGGTATTATAAACGGGGTAATTACGACGGTCCATTCAATGATGAATGATCAACCGGTTATCGATGCCTATCACAACCCCGATCTGCGTAAAAGCCGTAGTTCTGCCAACTCGATTATCCCGGTAAATACCCAGCTATCGCGGGGAATCGATCGCATGTTTCCTGAGCTGGCCGGTCGTTTCAAGGCAATGGCACTCAGGGTCCCGGTGATGAATGTCTCCACCATGCAGCTCACTGCTTCACTGCAGAAAAAAGCTGATGCTTCGATCATTAACGGTTTATTTAAATCAGCAGCCGAGAATGAATTACAGGGGATTCTCGGCTATACTGAACTCCCTCTGGTGTCCTGTGATTTTAACCACAACCCCAATTCGGCGGTATTTGATGGGGGTCACACCATGGTGAGTGGTGAAAATCTTGCCTCTGTCATGACCTGGTTCGACAATGAATGGGGCTATGCAAACCGAATGCTCGACACGGCCTGGCAGCTGTTCCACGCCTGATTCTGCTTGTCTCAACCATGCGCACCGTATCGCTCCTGGTGCA
>QZLB01000128.1 GCA_004796425.1 Desulfobulbaceae bacterium
GTTTCGATTGGACGTCCGGGCCGTGATCCGTACACTCGCCGCCTCGTCCCGCGCGGGGGTGTGGCACGGTTCGCCTCGGAGCGCCGGCCTGTCACGCCGGAGGTCGCGGGTTCGAGTCCCGTCCGCTCCGCCACGCATATAAAAAGGGTTACAGTAAAATGCTGTAACCCTTTTTTCGTTGATTCCTTTTGATCTCATCTTTAAGGAATAGCTGATAGATCAAATCCAGTCAAGCGTTGGTGCTTGAGTCACGAATTTGCTATTTACTCCATAGGAAATTATAATGAAGATAAGAGTGCAACCCGGTATAATATTTACGGTTACACGTTTTAGACCCCGCTGGTCAGTGCGAGTGTTGTCTAAAGGAGGAATCTATGCAAGTCGTCCTTGACCATCTCAACAATATATTCATGTTTTTCATCCACAACTGGATAGCAGGAGTGGTTCTGGTGATTGTTGCGGTGGTACTTGCTTACAAAAAGACGGATGTATTGATCAAAATAGTTGTTGGTATTATCGCTGTTTATGCTGTCGTCTACATTCTCGTTTTCCTGGAAAACTCCACCTTAAGTGGAATGTCCTCGAAAGAACGGATGATTGAGGTAGAAAAAACCCTAGAGTAACCTCGCTGATAGTTTCACCTGTTATATTAAATCATCAAGAAGGGCCTGGCGCCAAGTTGCACTGGTCAACTGCCACTCATCGACTTCTTGCAGGGTGAGTTCGAAAAGATAAATATCCGCATTGAGGGAAGGCAACTCCGATAAGTCCTTTACCGGTTTCGCAGTAATTGCTGCAAAAAGTTGCACTTCGATCCGATCATCTATTTGGGAAACCGAATCTATCTTGCTGAAGATATGAATATTTTTGTTCCTCAATAAGTAACCGCTGACAATACCAGCGATATCCTTTTTTGTGCGGGACTCCTGATCTAAATAGGTTTCGGCGATCAGTGCTCGAAGGCTTCGTGCATTTCCCTCCTCTGCCGCGAGTTCCCCTTGCTCGACAAAGTTTTTGGCGATCAGTTCAGGAGTAGTTTCAGATCCGCAGTTGATGAGCAACGTCACAAGCAGGAACTGACTCATTAACAACAACAAGAGTGTTTTGAATGTTTTCATATCAGGAGGGAAAATAATTATCGTTTGAGTGAGCTTATGAAACAGGTCTCATTGGCCTGTCAGCCATGCTCATATTTCTCTCTATATTTATCATTCACCTGGTAAACAAATGCGAGAACCTCAGCGATGGTCTGGTAAAGTTCAACGGGGATTTCATCACCAACCGGTATTTTGGCAAGAAGTTCTACCAGGTCAGGATCTTCCTGGATATGGATCCCCGCTTCCCGGGCAGTTTCTATTATTTTATCAGCCACATATCCACGGCCACTGGCGACTACCCGTGGTGCATCACTTTTCTCTTTATCATAAAGCAGGGCAACTGCTTTGTCATGTTTGACTGTCTTGTCTTCCATATTCAGGCCGTGGTGTTTACAAATGATTCACCGATAGGGGTGATTTTTTTTAATAATTCAGCTGCAGGACTTTCAACTTCCTTAGAATAACTGACAGAAATAACATTGATTTCACTTATTGATTCAGAGAGAAGGTCGGTAAATTGTGAAACAAATTCTGTTTTTTCCTTAGAGTCCAAGAAGAACTTGATATAAAGACCTTCATCGCTGTGAAGAAATTCAATCTTCATATTCCCAAGTCCGCTCATGGTGAGGTGAAGCGCATAATGCAATTGATGGGTATTCTCGTTGTCCTCATCATCTGAGGTTCCTTCCTGGTAATTTTCCAATAAGAGATACCCTTGTTCGAAAAAGGGAAGAGGGAGGGGGAATATCAATAAATTATGTTGATTAAGTTGAACCTGGACATGCTGATATAAATCTAGTGTTGCCAGCAATCTTCCTGCCTGCTCAGTAATTTGTTCGGCACGATTAAATTTAACCAGCACTTCAAGTAAAGCAGCTTTCAGGGTTTGAGAGGCGAGATTTCTTTCTCCTCGTGCGAGCAGAGCTTCAAGGTTAACCCCTAACCGATTAAATAATTTCTGGATAAATTCTCCGCCATCTTTGCTGGAGAGAATAGTACGAATGTCAGAAGGCAAAAACGTTTCAAGTGTACGCAATGAAGTGTTTGACAGTGGAGAAGGTGTGCCACTTTTTGAATGTTGCAATAAGCCAAGCAGGCTGGTGATATCTATATTGGAGCCAAGTAAGACCAGAGGTTTTCCAGAAAGCGCGGTAAAAACATCAGAAACGATGCTCAATTCAACACGAGGGGTGGTAGAAACGACCTGTAGGTTAAGAGTCTGACCAAGGCTGAGCGGCGCTTTTGAGGTTGCAACAATCTGATTACCATTGAAATCGAGGACGAACCGATTACCCGACTTAAGTTCAATTACCTTAGCGGTTAACAGCTTCTCAGTAGACTGCTGAGAATGTTGTTCCTGACCCTGACCGCCCTTACCAGAGGTAGAGGAACCAAGTCCGGGAATTGCTGATAGAGGGGTAATAGTATTCATCCAATACTATCGGCGCAAAAGAGAAATAACTTTATCCTGCCGAACTCAGGTGAAAATAATAACATGTAGAATGAACATGACGAATTAAAAAATCTACTCGTCACTCTGCATTCTAATGCGTAATTGCCTTCGCTGCTCCTGCAGGCAGGCCGTTATGATTGCATCTCTGTTTTTGGGGGTAATATGGTCGAAATGCATTGCAACCTGGTAACGACCTCTTCTGATACGACGGATTCTCACCACATGTCCAACACAACTAATCGATTTGTCTAACTCCGGGAGATTAAAATCAATAAATATGTTGTGCTTGTTTGGGGGTTCTTCATTGAAAATGACCAGTACCCCAGTACCTGATAAATCTACAGACTCTCCTGAAATTTCCCAGGATGATCTGGTTCTCGCTGATTGTCCAGATTCATAGGAAGCGGTTACCGCGGTCTTATAAAAAACTCTAAAGTATTCCCGTAAACTGATGGGATCAAGTGTCTTTTTCGCAACCAATTCAAGCGTTCGGTCATTAACCTTCTCGATTATTTCGGAGCTGATGACCATAGACTCTTTATCAGATTGAAAAGAAACCGTGCATTTACTTTCAATATTGAGGTTTTCAGGGAGTGATGTAGGAGGGAAAATGAGGAAAAAATGGGGGGCTTCAGCCTCTTTGTAAATGCAATCGTAATCCTGTGATTCACCAACTGCCGGATGTATCCGGAGGGTGGCTATCTCACTATCTCTGATCGATTTGACAATTTTAGTAATCTGAACGGTCACGGCGTGCTGTTATGTTACAATTTCACCTGATCTCGTACTTTCACTTTTAGCCTGAGAAGCCGTCTTTGAATAACCAGACAACAGCCGATTATTTTATCTCTGTCTTCATCAGTAATATCATCAAAGTGGTACGCGACATCCCATTGATTTTCTGACACTTGCAGCATCCGGACCGGATGGGATAGAACTTTTATGGTTTCCGGAGGTGACGTGGGCAGGGTTATTTCCAATCGGACCTGTTCGTCCATGGGAGGTTGAGCTGGAAATGAGGCGAGAATACCACTACCACTGATATCAATGGTTCTTCCCTGGGTAGACCAAGGATCCCCCTGATCGCCAAATACTTCTGGTTGAAAAGAGCGGCTGATTACATGCGCGGTCGCATCAACTCTGAAGAATTCTCTCATCTGCTCGTGAGGAATCGATTTGAGAAGAATCATGGCGAGAGTTTGCTTGTTAACCACCTCTGAAATTTTCGCTTCAATGGAAATAGTTGGTCCTCCCATGTCAATGATGATAATGCATGGTTCATCAAGGTCTATCATTTCCACAGGCAAAGAGCCGGGTTGGAAAAGCAGATTGAAGCGAGGTGGTTCAGAAACCTGATACACGCATTGGAGTCGGTATCGTTCCTTATTGTCTTTTATTGGCAGAAAAATCCTGACGGGCTTTTCATCAGGAATGGAATTAAGAACCGTACTGTCGGCAGCCATGATAGTTTTTATACCTTCAGGTTAAATTTTCAGCTCACCATGCAGTTAATTCATGGTCTAACAAGATTATAATATCACCGATATTTTTCAATATCAAGATTTTGCACGATCAATGGATTGAGCTCATATACATGTATGTGGATCTAAAATAGGACTTAAGGAAATTTGACCATATAGCCGATAAAGAATTATTAATCGTTAACTGAGTGAATGATACATGATACAGTTTCATTATGATAAATCTTGAAAATTCAAATTTTTTTCTCCCCACGAAGCAGTTTCGAGAACTCTCAATACTTCTTGTGATTATGCATAATTCTGGCCTCAGCCAAAAATCAATTGCGCAACAGACTGATTTAAGCGGTGCCATGGTAAACGGCTACATAAAGAACCTCACGAGTAGAGACCTGGTACGTGTTCAGAGTAGAAACCAGCGAGACAAAGAGTATTTCTTAACCGAAAATGGCAAGGAAACACTCATGAGCAGCCTCATGCATTGTTCTGCAGAAATCGTTGCACTCTATTCTCAATCCAGACACGAAGTCCTTTACCGGTTTAAAAATTTTTTTGACGGAACATCGATCCACAAAGTCGTTATATATGGTGCAGCTAATACTGCTCATCTGGTTTGCAGTGTACTTGAGGAGTTTCGGAATATTGTGATTTCCGCAATCGTAGACAACGATAATAAGCGGTGGGGAAAACTGATTGGAAACTATGTAATTCAACCAGCACACATGCTTGACGAACTTGATTTTGATTGTGTGGTAATTTCATCTTTTGCCAGACAAAATGAAATCTATAACTCTTTGAAATACCTCGAGCAAGAAGGTATCACACTGGTACAATTAACTTCGCTTGAGTTTTATGCTAATGGAAAAGGCAATTAATATTGATAACGCCATCATCGGCCCTGGTAAACCAACCTACATCATTGCAGAGGTTGGCATTAACCATAATGGTGATGAAGAAACAGCCTATCAGCTCATTGACGCGGCAATTGAGGCCCAGGTTGATGCGGTCAAATTTCAGAAAAGATATCTTCCTGCACTTTACCCAGAAGACATTATAAACAATCCTGAGAAGTATGAGCAGACCTTCCAATACATGATTCCACTATTGAAGAAGGTTGAGTTGAGCAATGATACCTTTATCAGGATTAAAGACTACTGTGATAAGAAAGAGATAACGTTTATTTGTACCCCTTTTGATGAAATAAGCGCTGATTTCATTCATGATCTCGGGACGGTTGCCTTTAAGGTTGCCTCGGCCGACCTGACCAACGATGACCTGCTGACACATCTAGCAGCGTTTGAAAAACCACTCATCATGTCCACTGGTATGTCCACGTGGGATGAGATTGATCATACGGCATCATTAATGGAAAGCCTCGATGCAGCCTATGCATTTCTGCACTGTCGAAGTGTGTATCCTGTCTGGCCACGAGAAGTTAACCTTGGGATGATCAATAAATTAAGGAAGTATGGCGTGCCTGTTGGTTATTCCGGCCATGAAATTGGTATTACGGTTGCTCTGGTTGCAGCATCAATGGGTGCAGAAATTATTGAGAAACATATCACTCTGGATAGAAAGCAGGAGGGGCCTGATCACAAAGCGAGTCTTGAGCCGTATGAGTTCAAAAGATTGGTCAGAGATATCAGGGTGGCTGATCAGGCACTGGGACGCGATCATCGCTACCTGTTACGCGGAGAAGTGCTAAACCGTGAACTCTTTGCAAAAAGCTTGGTTGCAAAAGAAACTATCGAAAGAGGCACGGTGGTCCAGGAGGGAATGATCAAAGTCCAGGGACCTGCTAAAGGTTTGCCTCCGTATAAGAGAAAAGATCTGATCGGAAGGAAAACGATACGGACAATTGAAAAAGATGAGTGTTTTGTTGATGAGGATCTAGGCCAGAGTGGAAACAAGAATTTCAATAACGCCTTCAAAGGTGATTGGGGTTTGATAGCCCGCTTTACTGATTATCAGGATATGCTCAAATATGAACCGAAAGTTATCGAATTTCACCTGGCAGAAAACGACTTTGATATCCCATTTGAACCATCCGGTAACCTCGATTGTAA
>QZLB01000202.1 GCA_004796425.1 Desulfobulbaceae bacterium
GCGCCATCTCCTTGAATAACGTATCCCGCTCCTCCTTAGGCATCAAATCCACATCGGTTGACTCGTATACCACATCATAGGAATCGAGCATGTTTTTGAGTGCTTTGCATTGGACACAGGTGGTCAGCACAAGTAGTTTTACCGTCGGTGTTGACACAATTATCTCCTTCTAATCAATCGGGTTGTTCACTGATCAACCAAGCGACAGCAGGTACGAACGCAGGTTTCTGCTAGTACCTGTCATGCCAAGTTTCTTACGTATTTGTTTGCGATGAAAATCGACACCACTTACTGAAATCATCAGAACATCAGCCATCTCACTGCTTGACCGTCCTTCTTTGACCATGGTAGCCACTTTAATTTCCTGTGGAGTCAGCAGAGAATGGAGTGATGATAATCGGTTCATGAATGGTGAGGTTACTTCGTTGAGACGATCCTCTATGATCTCAACTAGAGAACGCTCACGTTTTGCCAACCGTGCATCCATCAGCTCCTGCACATAGGGCAGGACAAGTGAGCGAACGTTGCTGAGCAGATTCTCTTCCAGTTTTTCCCGGTCCTTCTGCCGGTGATCAAGCAGTACCTTCAAGGCGATATTAGATTCCTCAAGTTTTTCGACGTTTTCCCTCACTTCCTTTTCTCGCTGCGCAAGCTCCTGATGGGCCTTCATCAAGGGGGTGATGTTTTCGTGTGACATAACTGCACTGCCGGCTCCCTCTCCGCGAAACGGTACCACCTTCAGGGCAAACCAACGCTCTTCGGTTGGTGAATGACAGGGGTAATTGATAAAAAATTCTTCAATCTGGCCGCTGATGACCTGCCTGATACCACCGGCAATGACTGCCGGCTCATCGAGTTCCTCTTTACTGGCCCGATCACATACTTCAAGGTAGTTTCGTCCAATACATGAGGGTTCTGTCTCGATACCGTTATCGACCCCGAATTTACTCCAGGCACGATTTGTCTCTATGATATTGCCATCTTTATCAAGGATTGCGATATGTGCGGATACAGAATCAAGGGCGACTTTATAAATGCTCATCATCGATCTTCTGGTAGTTTTAACTATTACTTTACTATCCTATGTTTCTCATTGAGAATAAAGTAATTGACCATAATTTTTAATCAACCCTGTTTGAAAAAAAAAGCGAGGAGGGACAATATGAAAGGCGGATACGAGTCGATTGTCTGGATAAAAGACAAGAATGGAAAAGAATATGCATGTTATCTCGATGATGTGAAAAACAAGTTCAAGTCACGAGATGAGTTGACCGAGGAAGAGAAAAAACAGTGTCTTGATGTGAGTGAGCTGATCGGCACCGAAAGGTGGTAACCCACCGCAGACTTTTGGTTTGAGTTCAGGACTATTCGATCAGGGCCTGAACTCAAAAACTCACGGTTTTTCTCCAATCCATGGTCACGAGAACCACCCACCAATCTGGAGCGCAGGTTATAGAGCTGCTCCATGCTCATTATGGTTTACAAAACCATCCAGCATAACTACTATATTTCAGTGAAATTATTCAGATGATCGTTTCAGTCATGGGCTTTATCCAAGTTTTTTTAAGTAGACCCGTGAAAACCACAACCATCTACCATCGTGATGAATACAACGAATGATTCAAAATCGTTACACCCTCTTGCGCTATTTGAAGCCCGGGTCATCAAATTGTTCAGAATGGATCTCCAGCTACATTTTTTCTGGAGTTTTTCACTCACGATCCTTGGCCTTTTCTGGGGGCCGCTGATGTACTCGGGGATCATGGTTACCCTCCTGAAGGAATCGCTTGACTGGTATGCTCAGAAGGGATGGAGCTGGGGTGACTTCTGGTTTGGCATAGGTGGGGCTTTTGTCGGATTCATCTTTATCGGTCTACAGTAAACTGCCAAATTATTTAAAATCATAAGACATTTAACATTTCATTCCAAACAATCACCATTCAGGAGGAGATCATGAAAAACTGGTACGTTGCCGTGGATGGCAAACAGCAGGGACCCTACAATCACGACCAGATCAGTCAGGGACTCGCATCAGGTCACTATACCCAGGCAACGCTGGTATGGACGGAAGGGTATCAGAACTGGGTACCGATTTCACAGGCTCCAGAGCTGCACCAGCAATCGGTTCCGCAGCCTCCCCCTGCAAACACTGGCAAAACTGCCCATGAAATCGATTATGAAATTCATGGCAATGAAATGCAGTTTGTGGAAATTGAACTCGATCCCCAGGAAAGTGCCATCGCTGAAGCAGGAGCAATGATGTTTATGACTGATGGTATTGAAATGGAAACGGTCTTCGGTGACGGAAGCCCTGAATCCCAGCAAGGAGATTTTTTCGGCAAAATGCTGGGCGCTGGTAAACGCCTCATCACCGGAGAAAGTCTTTTCATTACCGTTTTCACCCACCGGGGAACCTCTGGAAAAGCCAGGGTTGGCTTTGCGTCGCCCTATCCCGGAAAAATAATTCCCCTGGACCTGTCGCATTATAATGGTCACATCGTCTGCCAGAAAGACGCATTTCTTTGTGCTGCCAAAGGGGTATCGATTGGGGTGGCGTTTCAGAAGAAAATCGGCACCGCACTATTCGGCGGTGAAGGATTTATCATGCAGAAGCTTGAGGGCGATGGACTCTCCTTCATTCATGCCGGTGGCACCATCGTTGAGCGGGAACTCGCTGCCGGTGAGACATTGCGGGTAGATACCGGCTGTCTGGTGGCGTTAACTGGCAGCGTGAACTACGATATCGAGTTTGTTGGTGGGATTAAATCTGCCATTTTCGGCGGCGAAGGCTTTTTCTTTGCCACCCTCAGAGGCCCCGGCCATGTCTGGCTACAATCCCTACCGTTTTCACGGTTGGCCGGGAAAATTCATGATTCTACGCCTCAGAATGTCGGTTCAAGCAGTGTCGGTGAGGGATCCGTACTGGGCGACCTGGGCAACCTGTTCCAACGTTAGTCCGAGGCTGAGTTGTAATACCGAAATTCTGGTTACAGCTCAGCTTCAATAAACTTCGCAATATTTTCCGAAATACCCAGCGAAGCGGCCAGTTGATCAAGCCATGCCCGTTCTTCCGGGGTATCGATTATAATGGTCGAAACAGCCAGTCCGTACATGATCTGAGCTGTTGCAGGATCACTGATCCCTGCAGACAATTCCTGGATAGTTAAAGGGTTATGCAGTTGTGAGAGAAGGAATTGCTTCTCTTCGGTACTTAATCCCTCTTCCTGCAGTTTCTCCAGAATCTGCTGCTCCTCTTCTTCATCAAGCATGCCATCCGCATGTGCCGCAGCGACCATGGTCTGAATGAGCCTGACTGCCAGCACCTGTTCAGCAGATTCCTGGTTATTTTCAGCTGAACTCTCCATGTTGGAAACTGCAGGTGGAGCTGTGGGGCTCCCACCGGACGGCAGGGGTGGTGGGGTTACAACACTTGTCGGGGTATGAGGTACGGCTGGTGAAGGAGAAGCCCCCCCTCCCTGGGGTTGAGCCTGAGGAGACTTATTTTTTAAGATCTCATACGCTCCTATTCCGAGTCCGATAGCGGTAACCAGTCCTTTTCCTGAAGTGAGACCACCGAGCAGTCCACCCATCAAATCATCACTTTTCTTTTTCTTTTTATATTTTTTTTTGCCCTTCTTCTTGTAACTTCCTCCTTTAACGGCACCCTGAAGCACCTTTCCTAACAGCTTCTCCGCATCAATCATTACAACCCCCATAGTTAAATGAAAAACTCATCAAAAATTCAACTCTTTCAAAATTATTATTGTCAAAGATAACGATTATAGTTTTTTACGCAAGCTGCGACGGTGGAAAAGCAATCTCTCGTATCATCATTGAGATGAACATGTTAGGCTGGTCGTTGTCCGATCGCTTTCAACGACGAACCTGTACGTTGTCTGCAACCTGTTGAGCAGATCCTTGACCACCGGAAATCCACCTAACTGCCCTATTATTAGAGACAAACTGCTAAGAATGGCTACACAATCACAAACCAACGATAATTGGAATGCCGCTGATTACGCAAACAGCTCAAGTGCGCAAAAAAAATGGGCTGATGAAATGCTCAACGTCCTTAATCTTGGAGGAAGCGAAACCATCCTTGATGTCGGTTGTGGCGATGGCAAGATTACAGCCGAGATCGGCTGTCGATTAGCCGACGGTTCGGTGGTTGGCATTGACCGGTCATCTGAGATGATCGCGCTTGCGAAGAAGACATATCAAAACTCCAATATCAATTTTGAGCAACGGGACGCAGAAAAAATTGAAGATGAAGCACGCTTCGATATCATCTTCTCCAATGCAGTTCTGCACTGGATTAAGGATCACCAGAATCTTTTATCTCGCTTTTTCAGAGCATTGAAACCAGGTGGAAGGCTACTGTTGCAGATGGGTGGTAAGGGGAATTGCGAAGCATTTGCGGTCATTGCCCGGGAGCTGATTGGTTCTGCCGATTGGCGTAACTATTTCACAGACTTCAGCTACCCTTATTTCTTTTATGATGACAGTACCTATCTAAAGTGGCTTGATGCAGCCGGTTTCACGATTGAAACGGTTTCTTTACTACCAAAGGATATGGTTCATCAGAACACAGATGAGCTGAAAGGCTGGCTCAGGACTACCTGGTTCCCTTTTACCGACTGTCTCCCCAAAAGCCGCAGGGATGAGTTTCTTGAGACCATGCTCTCGCGGTATCTGGTCGATGTTCCTCCGGATAGTTCAGGAAAGACGCACGTGGATATGGTTCGACTTGAGGTTCATGCTCACAAAAACGAGGCAACCACTTAACTTTTTTTAATCCCATGTTGTCGCGCAAAGTTCGCCATTGATCGATACTCCTGGGCACCAACCAGTTTATCCTCGCCAATCACCAATGTTGGTACCGCAGTAATGCCAAGATCTTCAGCCCGTTGCCAGTCCCGATCTACCGCGTCCGAATAAGTCCGTTCTTCAACCACCCGCTCTGCCTCACCGAGGTCAAGCTCTGCCTGTTGCGCAAGTTCAAGCAGAACCGTCTTATCGGAGAGGTTTTTTCCACTGGCAAAATACGCCCTGAAAGCCGCAAGATGGAAGGCATCACCTCGCTGCTGGTCCTGAGCCCATAAACCGAGTTCCTGGGCAAGCCGGCTGTTATAGGTCATGGTTCTATCTCCATAGGGAAGATCAAGGGCTCGTGCATTTCTGCAGAGATGTTCTTTCATGTCCTCTATGGGATAAGGATAGCGTGCATAGATAATATCAAGTTTCTGCCCTTCCTCGGGGGTCTCCGGGTGAAGCGGGAAACTTCTCCAGATAAATTCCAGATCAAACTCATTGTGTAGCCGCTCAAGACGTCCAGTGAAAAAATAGCACCAGGGGCAAATATAGTCTGAGTATAATTCAATCTGTGTGGTCATAGGGGCTGATTCCGTTAGTAGTGGGTTGAACTCTTTTAGTAATCAGTAATGCGACAGCGATATAAAATCAACACATCGAGGCGACGAAACGTAACTTCTCAGGGTCGTGGTTGGTCTGGTGCAATCAGTTGCGGCTTCTGCCAGCTAAGATCAAACTGCATTTTCTCGAGAATATCAATTCCCTGCTCAATATAATTACCGACAGACTTCACGCTATGGGAATCATCGCCGGGCACCACTGCAATCTCCATCTCTTTTGCCATTTCCAGAATAGATTGAGATATATACGGTTCTGTTGCACCTTTATAGAGCGCCCTGAGATTGAAATCTAAAATCGTCCCGCGTTTTTTTATTAACTCCAGATTTCGGATGATTTTTCTTCGAATCGCTGGTTTTTCAAGACGTCCCTTATAATCGTGATCAAAAATCCTCACCAGATCGAAATGACCAATGACCGCTGGATTGATTGATTCTATCATCTCGAATTGCGCATCAAAGTAGTGCTCATACAACTGCTCAATGCCGCCCACAGAAGCCGCCGTACGCTCATACATTTCGGGCGAATAATCAAAATTCAGGTCGTTGACAAAATGAACACTACCGACCAGGTATTCTGGACGGAACGATTCTACCAGATGCGGTACAAAGGATTGGTAACCGCTGTAGGTCTCAATCTCAATTGCGACATAAAGCGTGAGCTGGTCCCGGTACTTCTTCTTCAACCGAAGGCACTCAGTTATGTAGTCTCCAAATTGATCGTAAAGCAATTCCGGGGTCAACCCTTCCGCCTGCTGGTCAGCATACATTAGTTCGTGGCTGATCCCGGGTGCGTGCTCAGTAATACCTACCCAGGAAAAACCTTTCTGAACATAGGCTAACACGATCTCTTCAAGACTATCGCTGGCGTGATTGCAAAACTGACCACTATGGCCACCGTGGACTGATACATATTGAGCTTTAGACATAGAAAAACCTATCGATTATCATCTTTCCGGCAACCCAATTGAAACTGCTGATAGTACAGTAAAAAGGGCAGGAGATGATTAGTTACTAAATATCAGCTGCCAACACAAGAAATCAATACTACGCTAATTACTATATCATGGACAGATTAATCCTGGATCGTAAATATTGCCGATCAGTCGTTAACGCAGAGGATGGCCAAATCATCGGAGCGCATTATTGTTTACCCTATGTCTGAACTTAAACCGGGAATTCAATATGAAGCTTATTAAAATAAAAACGCGCGGCCCGGGGCCGATTATCGATACTGGCTGGTTGGATATCGGTTCAGGCATCACCGCCTTCTCCTTTGAGAATCAAGAGAGAAGGGATGGATTTGGTCTGGCAATCGAAGCGATAAACCCGCTCTACGAAATTATGCGACGTGCACCCTTTCAGCTGGTTCCCGGAACTATCATAAGCGGTGGGTACCAAAAGAAAATCAGCCCATCGAAGAGAACGATGAGTTTTGCTATTTTCACCAGCGATGCCGATTTGGTTAAAGCGCTATCCTCACTTTCTCCGTTCCTTTTTGAAACCGATCGCATTGAGACTGGTAGAAGACTTGATTATTCCCGTTGGTTCAATTTTGTGGAACTTGCCTCTTCAACCAGGTGGTCAGAAATCTCCAGTCATTTCAAAGCAGTTGGGTCGATCGATGCACCGCCTGAAACCCTGCAACTTCTCGATGATCTCAGGGGAGCAGATCGGATCAAGGGACGATCGGTGGAAATTCTGGCCGACTGCCTTACCAGAAACAAGTTACGGTTTGAAAAAATCGGGATCGATATTGTTGAGCTATCCCAGAAAATAAACAGAGAACCACACTTCCACCAGGCATTCAAAATGGTTGCAGAGCGAATGCCACTCACCACCATGATCGGTAGCCAGCCCAAACTGAGCGCTTCCTACCATATAAGAACCAGGGATGAGCCATGTGATTATGATCCGGTGCTTAATCTGCTTGCTTATTTTATCCGTAAAGTGGGGGACAACGGATCGACCGAGTCAGCAACTGTGTTGGGTCAGTGTGAAAAACTGGTGGAAGAAACCAGTAAGCGCTGCCTTGTTGAAACTGACTTTACCCTACGTGCGGAAAGTGGTGGGCTAAAGGAAATCGAGGTTGTGATTTCAGCGCGTCAACCGGTTACAACTTCTCGGGTATGGAGTATACAACTGCAATGTGCAATGGCCCAGGCGGTCTCTGCTGTTTTGGGTCATTATCCGCCACTCCTCATTTATCAACACGCTCA
>QZLB01000058.1 GCA_004796425.1 Desulfobulbaceae bacterium
AGTCCCTCTCTGTTGTACTGGTACATGATGGTGCCCGCCCGTTTGTCTCCCAGGAATTGATCAGCCGCTGTTACCAGACGATTCAAGAGCACGGTGCTGCGATTGCCGCTGTTCCGGTCAAAGATACAATCAAGCGACAGGACGCTGCCGCACAGATACAGGCAACGGTTGACCGTAATGGACTCTGGCTGGCCCAGACACCGCAGGGTGCACGGCTTGATCTGCTGCGCACCGCTTACGAGAAAAACGGCCGTGAAGATGCAACCGATGAAGCATCGCTGCTGGAGCGCACGGGCATCCCCGTTCAACTGGTTCCCGGCGAGGAAAGAAACCTAAAAATCACCCGACCAGACGATCTTGAAGTGGCACGGGTATTACTGAATCCAGGTGAGAGGAACATGCGTATCGGCCATGGTTTTGATGCCCACCGTTTTGCTGAAAACCGTAAACTGATTTTAGGCGGTGTTGAATTAGATCATCATCTCGGATTGGCGGGACATTCCGATGCAGATGTACTCACTCACGCGCTATGTGATGCATTGCTCGGAGCACTCGGCAAAGGTGATATTGGCAGTCATTTTCCCGATAGCGACAAACGGTACAAAGGCATAGACTCTCTTATCCTGCTCGACCGGGTCATGGAACTGGTGAACGAACAGAATCTTGTGGTCGTTAATGCAGATATCACGGTGATCTGTCAGGCACCCCGCCTGGCCGGCGCCATCCCTGAAATGCGCAGTCGGCTGGCAGCACGATGTGCAATCGACAAAACATCACTGAACATAAAAGCTACCACTACCGAGAAAATGGGCTACACCGGCAGGCAGGAAGGTATCAGCTGTCACGCGGTCGTTCTACTCGGTTAACAATATAATAGAGAAAGGAAACGTAATGGACATTGCAATTGAGAGAGAACGGCTGGCACGGGTTTTTACCGAATTGTGCGAACTCAGCAGCCCCTCAAGACAGGAAAAAAACGTCTTGGAGTACCTGAAAAAGACCTTTGCAGACCTGGGGGCCGAAACGATTTACGAAGACAATTCGGCTGAAGTCACCAGGGCGGAGTGCGGCAACCTTTTTGTCCGCTTCAATGGTACCACCGACGCGAAACCGATCTTTCTGGCATGCCATATGGACACCGTTAATCCCGGCGAAAACGTTAAGGTGAAGCGGGAAGGCGACATATTCACCAGTGTGGGAGAAACGATCCTGGGCGGCGATGACAAATCCGGTATTGCCCCGTTAATCGAGCTGATGACCTTACTCAAGGCGCAGAACATTGCCCATCGTCCGTTGGAGCTGATTTTTACCACCTGTGAGGAAGTTGGGTTGCTTGGCGCCAAAGCGCTCGATCCTAAAGACATTACCGCCCCGTTCGGCTATGCCCTTGATTCCAATGGGATCGACAAGGTGATTATTGGTGCCCCGGCGGCCAACCGGATCCGGATCGACGTTCGAGGAACTGCCGCCCATGCCGGGATGAATCCAGAAGCAGGGGTCAGCGCTTTTCTGGTAGCAGCTTACGCAATCACCAAACTGCGACTGGGCCGCATTGATGAAGAATCGACCGCCAATATCGGCATCCTCAAGGGAGGAGTGGCCACCAACATCATTCCGGAACATCTGATGATTCGCGGTGAAATACGCAGCCATTCCATGGAAAAGCTCGCCCGCTATACCAAAGAAATGAAGGCAGCCTTTAAAGAAACCGCCGCTGACTGGCCCGTTGACGATGAGGAGAAGCGTCCTGTGGTCGAGTTTGAAGTGGAATCGGATTATCCGGTAATGCGTCTCTCCAAAGAGGATGAGGTAACCCAGACGGTATTAGAGGCTGGCAATAAGCTCGGCAGAGATATCTCCCTGGTTATTGCCGGTGGCGGCAGCGACGCCAATATCTATAACGGATACGGTCTACCAACCGCAATTATCGCAACCGGCATGGATCTGGTCCATACCACCAATGAACAACTCGATCTCAACGACATGGTCAGCCTCACCGAGTTGCTGTACATTATTGCCACCGAGTAACCAATTGAGATAATAGGAATATCAGCTTTTTGACTTGAATTTCACTACTACATATTATAAACATTGCTGATCGACGGTGATGCAAAGGCACAAGGATGCACGCTTCTTTGTGCCTTTCGTTTTTTCAAACCTCAGATAACCCGGGGGCCAACGCTGCCCATTCGCAAAACTGACCGGTTCGCTCAACTGGTTGAAATGATCACTGATTATCTAGTCCTATGACTCAGACCCAACAATTGATCGAAGATTATCGGCCCAAACATGAATGTGGTGTTTGCGGAATTCACGGCCACAATGACGCGTCCAAACTGACCTATTTTGGTCTGTATGCGCTCCAACACCGTGGCCAGGAGAGCGCGGGCATCGTTTCTTCAGACGGTGAACGTATCTCCATACACAAAGACATGGGACTGGTTCCAGAGGTATTTTCCGAGCAGAAACTAAGAAATCTTGAGGGCAACCAGGCAATCGGCCACGTTCGGTACTCGACTACCGGCGCTTCTAATATCATCAACACCCAGCCATTGATGGTTACTCATAAGGGAATTACCCTGTCCGTTGCTCACAACGGTAACCTGGTCAACTCCATCGAGCTACGTCGTTCCCTTGAGAAGAAAGGCTCCATCTTCCAGACCACCATGGACAGTGAGGTTATTCTGCACCTGATGGCCATGTCCGGGGAACAATCCTTTGAGGAGGCGCTGACCTCTACCTTTAAAACAATCAGGGGCGCCTTCTCCATGCTTATGATGACCCGGGATTCGATGATTGCAATCAGGGATCCAAACGGTTTCCGACCCCTCTGCCTCGGCAAACTCACCAATGGCGGCTATATTGTAGCTTCTGAAACCTGTGCCTTTGATCTGGTTGAAGCCGATTATGTCAGGGATGTCGAACCCGGCGAAATCCTGATCTTTAAAGATGGGCAGATGAAATCAATCTACCCCTGGCCGAAGCAGCGAACCAGTTTCTGTATCTTTGAGCATGTCTATTTTGCCCGGCCCGATTCAGATATTTTCGGAATCAATGTGTACCAGACCCGTAAACGGATGGGCCAGATTCTGGCTCGCGAAGCCAAGGTGGACGGTGATTTTGTCATGCCCTTTCCCGATTCCGGCAATTATGCGGCCATCGGCTATTCCCAGGAATCAGGTATTCCCTTTGAAATGGGGGTCATCCGCAATCACTATGTCGGCCGTACGTTTATCCAGCCAACCCAGTCGATGCGCGACTTTAATGTGAAAGTAAAGCTGAACCCGGTCCGGTCATTTCTGGAAGGCAAACGCGTTATCATCATCGAAGATTCAATCATCAGGGGAACTACCGGTAAAAGCAGGGTACGCTCCCTGAGAAAAGCCGGGGTAAAAGAGGTGCATATGATGGTCAGCTGCCCGCCGACCCGGCATGCCTGTTATTATGGGATTGACTTCCCTTCCTCGAAACAGCTGATTGCTTCCCAGAATGAAGTGAAGGAAATTGCCGGTCACCTGGGACTTGACTCGCTTCATTATCTGAGTCTGGAGGGAATGGTCGAAGCAACCGGCATGACGATGAATGATTTCTGTCTCGCCTGTTTCAATAATGAATATCCGGTACCACCGGATAAATCATTCCACAAAAACGCGCTTGATCATTCGTAGTTCTGCGATTCGCGGGAAGCGTTCATCAGATTCGGCAAATTACGCAGTTTTTGCCTGAATGTTTGGCATCGTACATGGCCTGATCAGCACGCTTGAGCATTTGGGCGAAATCTTCTTCGGCCTTGATCGATTTATCCCGAATACATGAGATTATTCCAATTGACAGCGTCTTTCCGTCATAATCGCTTTCCACGAATTTCAACAGAATTCGCTGAACAATCTCGGTCGCCTGAGTGGCCGTGGTCTGTGGCAGGATCAGGGCAAATTCATCACCTCCAAGCCGAAAACACATATCCACGCTGGCACGCGTGCCTTCGCGCATGATATCGCTGAGACCAATCAGCAATTGATCACCCTCGGTATGACCGTGGGTATCATTGTAATCCTTGAAGTTATCGATATCGATCAGAGCCAGGAAAAGTGAATAATTCTGACGGAAAGCACGCTCGGCTTCTCGTGGAAACCGTAGATCAAATGCACGGCGATTCAGTAATGAGGTCAAGCCATCACACATGGAAAGCTCTTCAAGCTTTCTGATCATGTGGCGCTCTCTGAGCGCCCGCGCCAATTTCGCCTCCAGCTCTGCCTGGTCAATTGGTTTCTTGATAAAATCGATGGCCCCGGCTTTGATCACGTCCGCATAACTGGTTCGCTCACTGTATCCGGTGGCAATAATCACGTCGGTATCAGTGTGGTTCTTGATAATGTAGCTGAGGAGCTCAATGCCATCCATATTGGGCATGATGATATCGGAGAGAACCAAGTCTATCTTGGTCGCCTTGAGCACCTCCACCGCCTCCAGTCCATCGGACGCTGCATGGCAGTGATAGCCGAGCGAAGAGACAAGGACACTCAGTGTCTTTCTCACAAGCTCGTCATCATCAACCACGAGAACTATGGCGGCTATACTTTCTCCCATCGCATACTACCCATTTCAAAGAATAACTAATTGCTGAAATTCCCCCTTCTTACTGATACCTAACAACAATAGTATCCCCTTTGACAAAAAATGTCCACCATTACAGTATTGTAACTCAAATTATTAAGCAGCCAATAAGAAAACCTTGCCATTTACCCACCAGTTAGTATAAAACCGCTGCTATGCGCTATCACCGTTTGCATCTGTGATATCCCATGACTTATAATATGAAAATGAGTTAACCGCTGCAATCATCCCCTGTAATCACTGGCGGATGAAGAGTTAGAGGTATTGATGCCCTTACCCGACCTGGATACGCCGCTTCGCTTATTCAAAATATTTGAAACCGGAGCAACGTCCGACCCTCTTGATGAAATTCTTGAGTTAGTCGGCATGGTGAACCCGAACGTTGATGAAGAGTTAATAATCACTTTTCATCGGGACATCCAGGATATCTTTTCAGGCTACTATCCGGGTTTCCGAGAAAACGGCAATAAATACCACAATTTAAGACACACCTACGGGGTTGTTCTGGCAACAGCCAGGCTGTTTCATGGACTGATGGTCGAAGGACAGAAGTTTTCCAGCAAGTCCATTTTGCAGGGTATTTTATGCGCCTACTTTCACGATACCGGTCTGCTGCTGCGCTCTTTTGACACCGCTGACACCGGCGCTGAATTCACCAAATACCACGAAGCCCGATCCATCAGCTCACTGTTCAAATATCTCGAACCGTTGAATTTTGATGACTCCATGCGCATGGATTGCGGATCAATTATCCGGTGCACCAATCTGGAGCTGAAAATTGATACCATTGAATTCAGTTCACCGGAGGCCAAAACGGCCGGCCAGATCCTGGCCACGGCCGATATCCTGGCTCAAATGGCCGACCGTTACTATCTTGAGCAACTGCCCCACCTCTTTCAAGAGCATCGGGCTGGTGGATTACACGCCTATGATACCGCCTTCGATCTGATGAAAGACACCAACAATTTCTACCACAATTTCATTGTAACCCGGCTCAATAGTGAACTGGCCAACACCGCCCGGGCCATGAAAATTCACTTCACGAATCGGTGGAACATTGACCGGGACCTCTATATCGAAAATATAGAGAACAATATCAACTACCTGCACAACATCATCGCTAAGTGCGGCGACGACTTTGACGAACTTTACCTGAATTTAAGAAGGCGCCCGCCGTTCAGGTTTTAACAGCAGGACGCCCTGCAAAAACCGACTATTTATCCCGGGGATCCCGACCGGTTTCAAACATTTCAAAAAGATCGTAAAACAGGCGGGCTACTGCACCAAAATGCGTTACCGCCCCTGATCCTGCATACGCCTTGGTCAATTCCATCGCTTTGGCAAAACTCTCCTGGCTTGAAGAATCATGCGGATTTTTCAATGCTTCAACGAGTTTCAGGCCAATATCATCGCGCTCTTTTACCATTGCTTTCCCTTTTCTCTTTCAATTAATATTTAAGCGTTTCAAGTAGCTGTTGGTAGATTGTCAACATACGATTGCCAGCCTCATCGATAGAGCAACCCGTGGAGACAAAACCATGATCTTTCAAAATGATCAGCGGGTGATTTGAAGAAACCAACTCAACCCCGCTTTGGGCCAGCTCCGGTGTACCATATTCGCAAAAGGTTGGCGTAACCGGAACCCCAAGGGCTGAAGCGTATTGGTTCAAGATATCCAGATGTCCGTGAAGTATTGCCTGGATGTCCGGATGCTCCTGATAGAGCCGGTAATGAAGCAATGCTTCCGAGGAGGGTTCATAGCTACCACGAGTAATGAAACCGTCTTCCTCGTCATATCCAGATACGCAGGTGTAATTCTCAGGATTAAGCGTTTCCTCAGGGATCATACCGGTACGGGTTATGACAAATGCACCCTGATCATCCCGATAGGACATGTTGCCATACGCCCCTTCTTGATGGATGGGCGTCAGGCCAATCTGACCAAAAAGCCAGGTCCAGTGATTGAGATATTCGAGCCTTTCATCGTATTCGAAATGGTCCGAAATTTTTTTAACTTTAAATTTAATTCCCTGATAATTTTCCACAGAGCCTAACTCCCTAGAGCCACAATGAAATCTGAAAAACAGCCCGTCACGCGGACCGAATAATCCCAAAAAATAGGTATATATACCTATTTTCCTGATGGTGATCAAATGGTATAGAAAGAGAGACGGACGGCATCCTTCTCTTCACTACCCAACAGCAGCAACAGACTTAATAATATGCGATGAACTTTTTAAAATGCAAAAAGTGCGATCATATCGACACCCAGCAACGGTTTACCAATCGGGCGGGAAAAAATGATCTGCCACCAGTATGTCCCCGGTGCTTCAATGATAAACATAATATCATCGAAGTGGGCTCTGAAGTCAATTGCACAGAATGCATCTACCACACCCTGGTAGCTGGTTCCTGCTCTCATCCTGAGAACACACCTCAGACTGATTTCTGGAGCAGGCCGCAGTCATCCTGCTACACCTCTCGCTTTTCAGAGCAGTTGGTTGATAACTACCAGCACCAACCGGAAATCGGTTTGCATCATTGATGCGCAATCCAGGCCCGCGTGCCCGGATACCGGCACGCCTGTGAAGCGATCTGGGCCGCATTTTGCAGACTTTGGGCGAATGAGTGGTTGATTATCTGATAACAAAATGCGCCATGTAATATATCACCAGCACCGAGCGTATCGACTGCTTCCACCGCTGGTACTTCAATACTCTCCTGTTCTAATCCCTGCTGAAAAACAATCGGTTTCTCACCCTTGCTGATGGCACATCCGGCAAGAGAGTATCTGCCCAGAAAACTAAACACTTCGTCTTGGCTTTGACAGCCCGGCGGGAAAAAATCATCAGAACAGATCGCATAATCGGCGAGTTCAAGCAGCTTTTCAAATCCAGGTTTCCATGAACCACCGTCAAGTACAACCACAACATCCGCCTCTTTTGCCATTAACGCGAAAGTCACTGCATCTTCAAGGTAATGACCATCACAGAGCACCACATCAACCGTTGAAAAATCGATTTCTTTGGACCGGAAATCGTTCTGCAGAAGTTGTTGATTATGGGTGTAGACAACGGCCCGATCCCCTGATTGTGCATTGACCATAATGGACGACACGACCGGCAACCGGCTGGAATCAGATACATAATCAAACAGTTCAACACCGTGCTCTGCTAAATCATCTCGGGCCAACTGAGCTACCGGGTGTTCACCAAGTGATGTATGCAGCCCACTTTCACCATTCAAGGCCGAGAAGGCCACTGCAGCGTTGGCAGCCGGACCTCCGGCATAGCAACGCAGACTCTGTGCTTTCAGCTTCTCATTATTACCCACATGACGACACACGGTATAGATCATATCCACCGTCGTTAAACCAAAGAAAAGCCCCGTGTACTTCCCCATCTCTTTATCTCCCGGGCTGTTTTATCTGTTGGATAAGATTCCACCCTGATACCGGCAGGGTAGAGACAAGAACAACCATCATTACCCAGAGGATCTTGGTGGATGCATTATGCAGGCCAATCGGTAGACCAAGCCTATGCATATCAATCGCTACAGCTGGTCGACGATAAACCCGCTACATCACTTCTAGGCTCGTGCAGTTGTAATCGGCTTTTTCAAGCGGATGGTAGAATTTCACATAGATGTAGATCGCCTCGGCATCGTGATCATGGGAGCCGGCACCGGCAATCACGCCAAAACAGCGACGCTCTGAACCGTCTGCAAGGGTGATGCTTGATGAGACCTGTCGGCCAAGAACGATCTCAGGATTCTCTTCATGCACAAACGGCAGGGTGAAACAATACCCACCCCGACCGATATACATGACAGTGCCGCCGGTACTCTCGGTAATCACCGAGCCATCGGAATCAAGCACCAGGGCATTGGTGTCGACCATGGTTGTGGTGTTGAGCGGTGCCACATCGTCATCCTCGGTTATATTCAGGAGGTATGGGATGACATCGTAATGGTTGCAGTAATAGCGGAGTTTATCGGTTAGTTCCGGATATTTTTCGGCCAGTGCCTCAAAGTCCTTCTGCTCAAGCACCCGCACCTGCAGGTCGGTCTGTGCCTGAAAGGACACCGACCATTTCACACCACGAATAAACCCTTCGCTGCCAATCAATTCACCAGTCTGCAGACTGGTAAGTAAAATTTCCCCTTCCTCGTCTACATGTGAGATACCGGCAAAACCGCTATCAATGAAATAAAGATTGGTATTGGCATCACCCTGGTGGGCGATCTCATCATCTGTTTTGTAAGCCACGGGCTTGAGCAGGGCAAAGAAGTCATTAACCTCTTCGGTACTCATCTGCTCGTAAAGCTTCGACCATACCAAAAGATGATGGTCCTGGCTGGCATAAAACGGCATCTCTTCGCCCGCATCAAAGCCGGAATCAATGAGTTGTTCCGAACCCGGGTTGGCAAACGTACCGGCAATAACATCACTCGACTCGGTCATACCCTCAATCTCATCACTGGTGAACAAGGAATCTTCTTCCTCATCCTCAGAGATCTGCGCCAGGATATCCGATTCATCAAGGCCCTCGGCCTCAGACGCCGGTTCTGGCTCAGACATAGAACTGGTGATGGGAGCGGCCGCCGGCTCAGGTACCGGTGATGGGGTTTCAACGCCGGTATCATCATCCTTGAGTTTCATCTCAACCGCCTGTAAGGAAGTTGATGAGGCCAGAAGGATTTTATCAGCATCTCCGTATCGTTCACGCCGCTCGTTAATCAACTCTTTGAGGGTTTTGATGGTCCGGGGCAATGGATAAAACTTGAGTTTCATACAGAGTTTGAGAATCAGGTCATCACGCACATGCAGGGCAAAGCCGTCACGTTTTTCAAGCAGGTCCAGAAAAGCATTACCTACATCGTTGCCCTCAAATTGACCAAGATGCATAATCAGCTGGCCTTTGAGCTCGTCGTTGACCAGCATCAATGCCGAAATTAAGCGCTTGCGGATCATTTTGCCGCCAAGCATCTCGATGCAATTGATGACCTGCTGCTGAACCCTGATGTCCTTGTGCGTCAGGTATGGTTCAATAACGGTAAAAAGGCTGGGGTCCTCCAGCCGGGAAACAATCAGGATAATATTCCGAATAACGAACCAGGGCGGTTCATCGTCAAGACACTTCTGCAGAACCGGAACAGAGATCTCGCCAATTCGGGGAATCAGCCCGACTAGAGCAAAACGCTCCTCCTTATTGTTTGAGTAGATCATCTTCTGGACCATGAACATGGCGGAGTAGCGGCCCAGATGAATCAGCAGACTTTCAGCAATCGCTCTTCGATTGTCGGTTTCATCCAGATAGACATTAACCAGCTTGTCGAGGATATCCGGTTCGGCCAGGTTCTCGTGAACCTTGGCGGACATACCCCGGATCAAGTTGCTCTTGGCAATGACACCGCTGCCAATCTGCTGAAGAATAATGATCATATTCTCCAATTCGTGCCATTGGCCGTCGTAGAGCATTCGCAGAATGATTTTCTGCAGCTGGGAACAGACCACTTCGAACCCGGCGATGTACTCCTCTTCAAACTTGAGCCAATCGACCAGAACGCGGGAAAGGATTTCTCTAAAACCCTGAAAATCTTCCTCCAGTATTACTTCGGTAAAAACTGATAAAACCATCAGGGATCTCTCCCTGAGCGCGACATCCCTGCTGCACAGACTTTTCCCCAGCTTCTCGAGAATTTTTATCGCCTCTGCCTGCTCATCCAGAATGTATTTATTGAGCACATAAGATGCCAGATTTTCGACAAACTCATCATTGTGCAGGATATCAAAATTTCCCCGGAGAAAAACCAGTACATTTTTCTCGGTACGCGCCGCCTCTCGCTTTTTCTCAGCATCATCCAGAATGGCTTTTGCTTTTGCCAGTGCTAGCGCCTGCTTATCCCTGTCTATCTCCATGATTCCTCTCTTACTGGCCCCGCAAAATGGTCAGGCTCAGCTCCAGATCAGATATATTCGCAAGGTCATACAGACTGCTGCAAATAGAACTATTCGCCGCACAGTTTCCCCCCAGAAACCGTCTCACCCTCACCCTATTGAAGTACTCATTATGCCTTGGTTCCAAACCTAACACGATATGACCTTGTTTTTCAACGATTTAGAGTGAAGCACACCACATCGTCGCAACCTGCGACCGGGACCGGCAAGATCGTCACACGGGAAGCCTTGTCGCAAATCGAGCTTCAGCCTACCCTCTCTTCGACCTGTTCCATATTGTCATTGCTCAATCATTGATTCCAACGGCTGATTCACAACCAATTCGTGTCTCTGGTTATACCACTTTCAGAAGAAGATTGACATTTCTAATTAATACTTATTATCATTAAGCATCCTCCCATAACTGAAGAATTCCGTGCGTAATATTTGGGCTGGTTAACTTGGGGTTACCTCTATGAAGAAATCGCAACATAAAGAGCTGCGTGCAGACCCCGCCACGATAAACGAGTTCGTCAATGCACTGCAGCGGCTTTTCAAGATCGGCATCTACTATCCATCAGGCCATGCCATACTCGACAAGGCAACCGAACGTTTCATGGCGGTACTAAAACGCCTTGCCGGGGATAACCCGTCGGTAAGCATCCAGGAATATGGCAATACCTTGATGATCGAGGGTGTGGAGATGGAGGAGGATTTCCCTTACGTCCAGGAGTTCAGGCAGATGCTGACGGATGTTGGTATAGCCGAACTTGAGGTCAGCCGGGAGATCAGGCTCAACGAGCTTCACGACTTTGTTCGAAAAATGCTGGCGGCCAAAGCCAAAGTCCAGCGGACCAAAAGTTTTATCCAGATTTCAGTGGCCGATATTCCCCACTCGATCACTGTCAAACTCAAAGAATATCTTGCGAGAACTGATAAATCCATTTCCGAAGAACGCTCGGGTGAGGCTGCCGAGAACCTTGAAAGCTTTATTGAATCACTGCAAAACTTCGGTCTGAAGCCTCAGGAGATTGAGCAATGTAAAGTGTTGCTGGAATCGCTGCCCGACAAACTCACTGAGAGCTCGGTCGACATGAGCGATTTACCATCGGCCTCCTGGGATGACGTTGCCCGACTGCTGGCAAGCTCAGTGAGGGCAGGTAAGGGTGACAGCTCTGATCTGAGAAACAAAGTCATCACCCATTCAAATATCAGCGCGCTCTCAGCAATTCTAAAAAAACTCGAGCTTGAAACTACCGATAAGACCTCCCGGGAATCAATTAACCTGCTGATTTCGATTATTAGAAAACCCTTTGCTGATTCCGAAAATGAGCTCCTGGAAGAAGAACAGTCAGAGCGCTATTTCCCTGATAAACCTGAGTTCAGTATCCCTCAAATCGAGAAATGGGCCCTGAAGAACAAGCTGCATCCCAAAGTGCTCAAGAACATTCCGGAAGCAACCCCGCAAAACGAGATATTGTCAATCTTGATGCAACTCGCCCTTCATGACCAGGAGCTGCAAACCCAGATTCGCATGCAGCAGTTGTTCCGTGAAAACCTTTCCTCCACACTCTCAGACGCAGCCTGGAATATCCTCAGTTCCGGACTGCAGGCGGTGATCCACGATGGCAACACGAACAGGGTTTCCGCAATTCTCCGTCATCTGATCGACCCCCTGCGCCGCTCCCGGAAAAAAAATGGTGGTACCTTGCGGCTCCTGCTGATGACGGCCCGTCTCTGCAATCCGCAGGATAGAATGCAGCTGTGGCCATATATCGTCAACGAAATTCTGGTGCTGGGACCGTCCAGTGATGCGGAATCATACCAGAATCTCTGCAAGTACGCCGCCAGCCTGAGCAATGAAGAAATGACCGATTCCCTGTCAAAACTCATGAGTATGGAAGCCTTTGAGGATAAAACCGTTGCCCCGGATATTTTTCACGGTATTACCACAGCCAGCTATCCGCTTTTTGCATTTCTCTATAAAACGGAACTGGAGACATACATCGGTGAGCGAATTGTCGGGGGGCTCAAACGAAACCCTCCGGACTGGCTCGGCAAGGCGGTGGTACCGCTGCTTGATTTATCGGTTCAGGAACACAAGCTGTTTCTCTACTCCTACCTGAGACAGGCCGGCCAGAAGGTTTTACCCGCTTCGCTCAAGGCAGTTGCTGCCCGCATTATTTTTGAGCAACTTCCCAAACTATCCGAAGAAAAACGAGCCGAAACCTGGGTGCAGAAGACTATCAGCGCCATGGCAAATCTCCATACGGCAGAAACCCGAGAACTGCTTGAGCAGATTGCCAGCACCAAGAAACTGCTGTTTATTCACCAGTGGCCAACAGAGTGTCGCACTGCAGCGACAGCAGCACTTGCTGCAATCAAGAAGAAGCGATAAGGCGGAATAGGCTATGTTTGAAAACCTGAACAACCTGATAGTCGTCTTGTGCAGAACCATATCCACCCGCCAGCTCTATTTCGGGGAGCACCCCAAGGTTGCCTCACTTACCGCAGAATTTCTCAGCCAGCTCAAATTGTTTTGCGAAGAGCATAAAATGGAAAAGCTGTTTATCGGGATCATCGAAGGGAATCTGGTGTTTGAAGGCAGGAACCTGGTTGGCCCAAGTATTGTCGGCAAGCAGTTTATTCGTTTTGCAGATAAGCTGCACTGCGGTGGTTTCTCATTTGCCCACCAGACCTCGGAAGAAGAATTCAAGGCACTGC
Source organism: Desulfobulbaceae bacterium (assembly GCA_004796425.1). GTDB lineage: Bacteria > Desulfobacterota > Desulfobulbia > Desulfobulbales > Desulfocapsaceae > MADRE3. The sequence goes on from QZLB01000058.1 coordinate 13,277, forward strand.
TCAACCTCACCTCCGAACTGAACAAACCGGTCGAAAACCTCAAGGAAGGACGAGAGTTGTTGGTTTCTCGGGATATATTCAATATCGAAATTGCGCATCATTATCTTGGCTCTTCCGGGCCGGTCTCTCGCGACCAACAGTCAGCCTGGCAGGGTCAGGATACCGGTGATTTTCTGCACTCCCCAACACTGATCTATCAGGCCCTGTTTGATTCGGTTGCCCAGGCACATGGCGATGTGATGCGGGGGAACGATATCGATATTGATAATACCAAATCAGTAAGTGAATATATGCTGCATTTCACCCAGACTCATTTCTCGGATATGATGCAGCATGTTCACTACCCAGATTATGACAGCTATACCGTTGGCCATTCGGTCAGGGTTGCCGCCCTGGCCGTCTATCTGGCCCATTCATTTAACTGGAGTAAAGAGGTACTGCTGAACATCGGCACGGCCGGACTGCTCCACGACGTTGGCAAAAGCAGGATACCCGAGGAGATCCTCTATAAACCCGGCAAGCTGAACAAGGAAGAATTTTCAGTAATGATGGCTCACTCTCAAATGGGTGCCGAAATATTGATGGGCCAGAAAAACACCACCCACCTCGACGTTGCTGCCGCCTGGGGGCATCATATACGGCACGACGGCTCGGGGTATCCGTCCCAGCCAAAATGGGCGATACGCCACCCGATAACCTCCTTGCTGCAGATCTGCGATGCTTTCGAGGCCCTCACCGCAGCCCGACCGTACAAACCGGTATTGACGCCCCATATGGCCTTTGCCATCATGCTTAAAGACAAAGGGGGATTTAACCCCGCTCTGCTCGCTTCTTTCATTGCCACCGTCGGTATTTACCCACCCGGCAACCTGGTCAAACTCTCCGATGGCACCAAAGGGCTGGTGATCCGGGTCGGAACTAAGATTGACCGGCCCACGGTCAAGATCATGACCACCCCTACCGGCGAAGATATCCCACCGGATGATCAATATCAGGTGGACCTCAACACACCAGAGCACCAGTCTCTGGCTGTCTCAAAGATGCTTCACCTCGAGGGGTGAAACAGCCACTGACAGCTCTCACTGGCTCGGTCTGGTCGCCAGTCGGTGACAATGGGATCCGTGCTCTCGAACCAGTGCCACCACATCACCATCGATTTTGTTATTTTGAGCATCTTTCTCAAGGTATGACAAAATCTGCGATAAGGGCTGGGATTCTCGATAGGGTCGATTCTGGGCCAAAGCCTGGAAAATATCAGCCACCGCGACTACCCGGGACTCCAGGGATAGATCAGCTGCCTTTTTCTTAAAGGGATAGCCACTGCCATCGAGTTTTTCATGATGGTTCGCAGCCCAAATGGTCACGTCCTCAAGTCCCTTGATCCGGCGAAGAATCTGGAAGGTGACGTAACTATGATGTCGCATGGTGGTCAGATCCTCATCTTCTAATTGACCGTTTAGATCAAGGATCAGGTCAGGCACCTGGAGTTTCCCCAGGTCATGGAGCAATCCGGCAACCTCAACTTTCTGGACCGTCTCGTAATCAAGGCCAAGGGATTCAGCGAGAAATCTCGAAATCGCCGCAACGCCGGTGGAATGTTCTGCAGTATACTGGCTCTTTGCATCAACAATTTGGGCAAAAACCTGGGCAATCTCCTGGAGTTCTTCCATACTGACAGTGACCTGCTCCTGAATTTGCCATTTTTTGCGAAGATAGTCTTCAAGATGAAGCGGCTCCATGGTAATCCAGAATTCTTCAGCAGCCGCACTTTGAAGAAACGATTCCACCAATTCAGGTTTAAAATAACTCCCTTTCAGTTTGGCTACGGTATACCTGATATGATCAGCAGCCGCCAGCCGTGTTTTCCCTGGATGTCCCATGACCAGCGCATCCACCCGATCAAGAAGAAAGATCAGGTTGGCCCGATCCTTGGTATCCTCCGGGAGATCCATATCCTTGAGTTCTTCCCATCGGCTGTGGTGATACCTGATCGGTGGAGCTAAGGATGACAGGTGATCGATCCCAGAAACACGCTCGGCACCGACCGCACAATGATGATCTGAATTTTCCCACTCCAGATCGTTTACCAGGTTTTTGTGTACTTTGGTTGATGAAACCCCACAGTCATGTAGCAGGCCAAGCCGGAAGCAGGTGGTTTTTTCCCCCTCATCAAACCCCATCGTTTCACCACACCGCAGGGACATATAGGCGACCCTCTTGCCATGCTGCACCTCATCAACGCCAACCAGGTCCACCGTGCTCGATAATGCACGTACCAGTTGCTCAAGCTCAAGTTGCATAACTCCCCCTCTCATACTCAACAATCATTGTTCCCAAACCTCACAACATGATTGTCTCAAAAACAGCAGGGAATTGACAGGGAAAGCTTGCAATTGGGCTCAGAAAATCCCACTCCCAATCCGTATGGGCAGAAAAACGGAGGGATGATCGATCCAGACCGATCCCGGGGTTAGCCTTTTGAAAAATAGGGTAGGAACAGATAGCGTAACTCCTCCAATGATTCTTCGATGACGTACGGCATTGCCCGGGCATACATATCAAGGATCAGAATGGCATTAACCGAAGAGTCTGCCTTGCTGGCCGCTTTAAGGCGTTTGACGATGAACAGATTAACTTTCAGTAAGTCCTGGTAAATTTTCTCAAGTCCCTGCAGGTCAAAGTCGGCCGTTCCGTCTTCCCTGAAATGAAAATATTGGGCAAGCAGGTACATTGAAACCGAGCGATAAATTGTTTCCTCCTCACTGGCAAGAGGTAAATGGAACCGGGCCATTGGTTTAAAATATGCGGTAAATGGACACCCACTGGTGGCCATTACCAAACCCATAAAGGAGCTCAGGGCCCGCTGGGCAGTAGTTTTTTGCGTGATGAACCGCTCATCGGTTAACACCTCCAGTTCCAGTTCGTCAAATGAGAGGATATGATTAAACCGTTGCACGACCAGGGCAATATTTGCCGAGAGTGGACAGAATTTTTCTACCGCCGGATCAAGCGTGCAATGATCACACTTACTGAACTCCAATTCGCTCCATTCCGGCAATTGCTCGGGCTTTTCAGCTGCCAGCTCAAGACTCTGTCCTTCGATTTCGAGCCGAAACGTTTCAACCCTGTTATCCGGAAGTCTGAAGGTATAGGTGATAACTTTGTTTTTCATGTTTCACCTGTGTGGGGCTTTTTTGACGTTTATGGTGCGCAACTCTCTTTCCAATGCTATCGAAAAAAAAACAAGTCGTCAAAATCATAGTGATCGTTTTGTTAGGAAACCATCATTTAAAGGACGTTTCTGCACACATTCCGTACCCCCTTTTCCCAATGTCGCTCAGCCGCATCCGTAATCTTATTGCACGCCACTTCGTAAAACAAATTCATACGATTTGATTCGTTATCTATCGGTGTAAATAACAGTCTGAAAAGTCTTGAAACCATTGCCAAAAAAGACTAATAATTGTTTGGAATTCAACGATTTTTTAAACCGCTTCGTTGCCACTTACAATGACAGCTGTGTTACCGGTATAGGGGCGGACCATGCCTTCTTTTCTTATGATCTGAAAACGAGAAATCTGATGCCAATTTCAAAACAACCATTCGGCCGATTCTGGAACAGCGATGTCTCCTGCTATACTCTTGAAAACCCCGGAGGGGTGGTTCTCAAAGTCCTTGACTACGGTGCTATTATTCAGTCCTTGACGGTACCAGGAAAGAGCAGCCATGCCGATATCATTCTCGGCTTTGACAGTTTGTATGAGTACCTCAAAGGTCACCCGTTTTTCGGTGCGATTGCCGGCAGGGTCGCCAATCGTATTCCCGACGGGATATTCACGATTGACGCCCAAACCTATCAGCTCGGAGTAAACGCTCCGTTTGACAATCATCTCCATGGCGGGTTCCGGGGGTTTGATAAATATGTCTGGCACAGTGA
>QZLB01000044.1 GCA_004796425.1 Desulfobulbaceae bacterium
GATGACCACCATGGAGAAAAAGCAGGCCATAAAGATGATCACCATGATGATCACCATGGGGAAGAAGCTGGTCACGAAGAAGATCACCACGATCATGGTGGATCAGATCCGCACATTTGGCTGTCAACGCGACTGGTAGCGCAGCAGGCTGAAATAATGCGTGATGCCCTTGTGTCCATTGCTCCCGAACACGCCACGGAAATTAACGAAGGTACGACATCCTTTCAACAGGATTTACAAGGTCTCAGAAACAAACTTGATAAGCTCCTGGCACCCTATAAAGGAAGAAAGTTTATGGTATTTCACCCGTCATGGGGGTATTTTGCAAATGAATTTGGCTTGGAACAGGTGGCCGCAGAAATTGAAGGGAAGGATCCCAAACCACGGCAACTTCAAGAGCTCATTGAGTTTGCCCGCCATGAAAAGATCCACACCGTGTTTGCTCAGCCCCAGTTCTCAAAAAAAAGTGCCAAAGTGATCGCCAAGGAAATTGATGGTCAGGTTTTACTCATCGATCCCCTAGCCCCTAATTGGTCGGAAAACCTTGAGTATGCAGCCGGTCAGATAAGTAGCTCCCTAATGGACAAATGAAAAAAAGAGCACAGTCACTTGTCAGTATCCAGGGTATGTGTTTTACCGCCGGTGGGCTTGATATTTTGCATGACATAAATATGCAGGTTCTTCCCGGTGATTTTATTTCCATCATCGGGCCAAATGGTGGCGGAAAAACAACCCTGCTCAGGTTGATTCTCGGGTTAATAAAACCGACCCGCGGCAGTATTCTTGTCAATGGTGACAATCCACGAAGCACCAGAACGCCGGTCGGTTATGTACCGCAACACGTGAATCATAACCTGAGTTTTCCAGTGACGTCACTTGATGTCGTTCTGATGGGGTTATTCAACCCCGCAAGACGAGGACGATTTCGAAATACGACCGAGGAAAAGGATCGAGCTCATGCAATTCTTGATAAAATGGGCATCGCCGATTGTGCGGATCGAAAAATCAAGGCGCTGTCCGGAGGGCAGCGCCAGCGGGTGTTGATAGCCCGGGCGCTGATATCAGAGCCGGAGCTGCTGGTGCTTGATGAACCGACGGCGAGTATCGATACTAAGGGAAGAACTGATTTCTATGAACTTCTCAAAACACTTAATGAGGAACTGACAATTCTTATGGTCAGTCATGATCTGATGATTGTATCGTCATATGCGAAATCGATTGTCTGTCTAAATCGTTGTATGCACTACCATCAATCATTCTCTTCGTCCAAAGATGTGATAGATGCATACCACTCCTGTTCGGTAGAGGAAGTGTGCCCGCTTGGAGTCGTCTCCGAAAACCAGGTATAAAACTCAGGGACTAAAGAGATGATAGAAGCACTTGGATTTGGATTTATGCAAAATGCCTTGCTGGCCGGCTTGCTGGCAAGCGTTATATGCGGTGTCATCGGGAGCTATATTGTAGTCAATCGGCTGGTATTTCTCTCTGGTGGTATTGCCCATAGTGCATATGGGGGGATCGGTATGGCGTTCTATTTTGGCTGGCCGTACCTGATCTCTGCCGCAGGTTTTTCTTTAGCCATCAGTATGGTTATGGCTGCGGTGAGTTTGCGCAACCGGGAGCGAGCAGATACCATTATCGGGGTCATGTGGGCGATTGGCATGGCAACAGGTATCCTGCTGCTTGATATGACGCCTGGCTATAATGTGGATCTGATGACCTACCTCTTCGGTAATATTTTAATGGTACCTGTTAGTGATATTGTGGCAATGATTGTAATGGTTGCGGTTATCTGTTCAGTCATGTTCTATTTCCATGGAGATCTTCTCATCATGTCTTATGATGAGGAGTTTGCGCAGGTCCGCGGGGTACCGGTCAGGCTGCTCTATTTTCTGATGATTGGCCTTGTTGCCGTGACCGTTGTCCTGATGGTACAGGTTGTTGGCCTGATCCTGGTGATAGCACTGTTGACGATCCCTCCTTATATTGCCGAAAAATATACCAATTCTCTGTATCAGATGATGTTTCTGTCCACCATTCTGGGAATGATCTTTATTTTGGGTGGACTGTGGTGGTCTTATACTCATGATCTGACTTCAGGAGCATCGATTATTTTCATTGCTGGTTTTGGTTTCTGTCTGTCGCTAATAATTGACAGATTAATTAACCTGCGCAGAAAGAAAGTCTGGGAGCGAGCTCATGAAATATCGACACCACGATAAGGCTTGAATATGCAGACCAAGTACGATTATCAGAAAATGCTCAAGTCTACCGGGCTGAAACCAACAAAGAACAGATTATCCATCCTTGAAATATTGGGTGAAAATCAGGTGCCACTTACCGTGGGTGATATTCACTCGTTGCTTGCCAGGCGATGCCGAATCAATCAGGTAACGGTTTATCGGGTGCTCGATCTGTTAGATAAATATGGTCTGGTTGAGCGTTTGAGCACCAGCTCCAAAGCTGCCCACTATGCATTAACACACCCCAATAAGCACGCTGCACATCCACATTTCTATTGCAAGAGTTGCGGGCAACTTGATTGTCTATCCCCTGAAAGCATAGAACTGGATGCCATGAATTTGGAGCGTAATTTTCCTGGGAAGGTTGAGAGAATTGAAGTACGGGTTGATGGTATCTGCAAAAAATGTCTGAAGGATCAGGGTGCAGCATTGTAGTCAATAATCTCTGCTCCTACGCAGGCAGGGCATCTGCCTGATAAATAAACTTCGTGGTCTTCTATAATAAAACCGGCAGGGGCAGCCCCATCTAAGATAAGAGTACAGCCGGGTAGCTCATATGCTCGGTTACACTCCCGGCAAAAGAAATGGTGGTGGTGGGCTTTTCCAGACCGTTCATAGAGGGTCCCAAAGGAGGGATGATATACCTTTACCAGCCACCCTTTTTCGGTCAGAACTTTTAACGTTCTGTATACGGTGGCGATATTGAGTGAAGGTACAGATTCGCGACCCTGTCGGAGGATTTCCTCGACTGCCAAAGGTCGCTCACACTGGTTAAAGACTTCCTCTATTGCTGTTCTTTGGGCTGTTACTCTTTTCAATGTCGATTTTCCTCCCGCAGGCAAATCTAAATTTTTTCACTTTTTATTGCAACTGAACTTGCAATAATCTTGACAAGTAGAAGGGCGAGAGGATAAATTGCGACTCTATTCGCAACAATAGAGGTAGATATGGCCTTTTGTGAGGCTTCAACGAGAAGTGTTTAGGCCCTCAATTCAGAGAAAAATTTCCAATTGCTACTATTATTTTTAACATGTAACGGTAAATGGTACTAGGTACCGCTACGTAAATCATTCATCTAGTGATAAGGAGAATTAAAATGGCAAATTGTTGTGACATGATTGAAGGCGATCTGTTTGTTTGTGAGAAATGTGGTCTGGAGTTAACGGTAAAAAAAGCCTGTACATGCGACACTGGCTCACCAGATAAATGCACTGTCCCGCTGCAATGCTGTGGTCAGGAGATGACAAAAAAATAAAGAGATAATCCTTTTCAAAAATAAGAAGGCAAGAGACGTCAGCGGTCTTTTGCCTTCTTATCCATACATTCATTTCTCGATTTTAATATACAGCCCTTGAGGGATGATGCAGCAAAGTACTCCTCCGCCAATTCCCATCTATTCCAAACAAGCGGCAAAAACGGAACCTGAAATCTTATCACGTTCTTTTGGCCTTCTTGTGAGTGCATTTTTTATCGCGTTTGCCGGACTGCTCTTTATATCCGGGAATTCCCAGAATCAAAATTATGCGACATTTTTAGACATCTTTTCAATTAATTTTACCTCTATTGTCCTCGAGGCCGTGCCTTTCATGCTGATAGGTACACTGGTGGGTGGCATGATAGAAGTGTTTGTCCCTGTATCTCTGATCGATCGGTTTTTTGGCAAAGGGGAGAAATCTGGTGTCTTCCTGGCGGGGTTTATGGGATTGTTCTTTCCAACTTGTGAATGTGCAATTGTGCCGATTGTCCGCAGACTTATTTTGAAAGGAGTCTCTATCCCGGCTGCTATCTGCTTTATGCTCAGTGGGCCAATAGTAAATGTGATTGTGATGTGGTCTACGGCGGTCGCTTATACACACAACTGGAAAATGGTATTGCTTAGAACCGGTTGCGGGTATTTTGTTGCGGTCCTGATAGGTTTGATCATTGCGCGCTTTGCTCAGCCCGAAAAACTCATAGTGGAGAATGTTGCGGAGCAGTCGCTTCGGGGGTGCGCATGCGGTGGGGATGAATTCCAAAAAATACCAATGTGGAGTAAAATAATACATGCAGTTGGCCATGCCCGGGATGATTTCCTGTACGTTGGAAAATACCTTGTCATTGGCGCCTTTATCGCGGCATTTCTTCGAACGATTATTCCCGTTTCAAGCTTTACAGGATTGTCAGATTCGCCATGGATCATCATTTTCTTAATGATGGTAATGGCGGTAATTATGAATCTTTGCAGTGAAGCTGATGCCTTTATCGCTGCAACTTTTAGATGGCTTGTTCCAGGGAGTGCTCAATTGGGATTTATGGTATTGGGTCCGATGTTGGATCTAAAACTCATCATGATGTATCTTAGTGTCTTTCGAAAAAGAGCTATTCTGTTGTTATCGGTTTTAACATTTGGAATCGTTTATTTATTGATGCTAATCATCGATGTCCTTCTGCCTCCCTTTGTCTGATGCTCCTGAGACTACTCAATATCTCACTACTTCTGGTTTGGGCGTTCTTTCTTGTCTGGCTGCTTACGTATGGGAAAGGTGATTTGATACGCCTTATTCATCCGAGACTGTGGTGGGTGCTCGCGCTGGCTGCGGGGGTATTATTCCTCTTTTTCATTTCTTTCATCGTTCCGCATAAACAAAGTGGAGGAGAAACAAAAACGCTCGTTGAGCTTCCCGCACTGCTCATTCTCCTTATTCCGTTGTTGTTCTTTCTAAACGCACGGGATGCAAGGCTCGACGGTTCTGCAGTTCAAAATCGGTTTAACGCTGATGAAAGTGGATTCTATTCGAATAATTTACCATTGTTTGATTTGTTTGATGATACAGAGTCGTCTGACATGACTTTTTCAAAAATTTTGCGAGAACCTCAAAAGTATGAAAATCAGGACGTTGCGGTTGTCTGCCAAAGTTTTGTTCATGAGCAGCTTCCCGAGAATACTGCAATGTGCTTTCGCTTTATGATTACCTGTTGTGCGGCCGATGCGGTTCCGGTTTTTATTTTTCTCAGCCACCAGGATAGCTTGAAAATGGAGAATGATCGGTGGATAAAGGTGAGCGGACCGCTCTCAGTTATCAGCAACGAAGGCATGGAGTTTGCCTCAGTTGGTGTTGAGGCTCTTGAGTACGTCGAAGAGCCTGCATTTCCTTGGGCACTCTAACGAATTATCTGATTTTTGAGAGGTGAGGATCAGATAAAAGTACGAAAACTGTCAACTTCTCATCTTTTTCTTAGGTCACCTTACCTATTATTGTAGTGGACTCATAAGAGTGTTGCAGATTAAATTATTTTCAGGTTCTTGAGGGTTTATCTTATATCTCAGTTTTAGAACATAAAAATATGATTTGTGATTCCAATCATGTTGTAACTGCTTGAAGATTTTCTTTCGAAGCTTTTACAATGCCCTCCAGCGTCTTGTCCAGGTTCAACGCACCTTCTTCCAGAACCTGACGCGTTTCACCATCAAACATGGCGGCCATCAGCCCCATATTCCAGGCAGCGATTTCCACATTATTATTCTCCGTCTCATACACACTGACTCCCATGGGCATCATTATGGACATCGGTTTTCTTCGATCATCCTGCACGATGGCGTATCCACCGGTGGGGTTACAAAAATAGACGATGGTCATCCGGGTCATTTCAAGGATGTGATTATCAAGATAGGTGTTCTGTAGATCCCGGATATCAATTTTCCAACCGAATTGAGGGGCACGTGCTCTGATTGCAGTGACTGTCTCATCAAAATCACGTGAACTTTGATATATCTTTGTCATCATGTTCTGCATCAGTTGCTTCTGGTGAAACTGCTGCATGAGATTATTGAGATGCTGATTTTCGGTCGGGATGGTTTTGAGATACAAAAGGATGTCATCAATGGTGATATCTTTGATGATTTCCCTCGTTGCTTTCACCATAAACCCATTAATGTCTATGCCTTCCATCATGGCGGGCATCATTTCAAGCATGATCGCCTCACGGTTGTTTTTAGGGATACACCCCATAATCCTTTTCATTATTGAACCAAGAAAACTCATACGAAGACTCCTTTGCTTTGCAGATCAGATATGTTGAGTGTTTTCTAAGTAAACCTTAAAGCTGTTGCCGAATGGCTTCTTTTTGCTCCGGTTGTAATTGATCACGACAAGTTTCGACACAATGCGGGACCATCTCTGCCATGCATTGCTTGATGTCGTGAATATGCCGGTCTTTGCCGTGCTCCTCATCAGCACTGGTTAACTCTGAGAGCATGAGCGGCATTATTTTACTCATCAAGGGCATCATGGTGGTCATCATGGTTGTGCACTTCTTTTTCATCATCAGCGAGAATATTGTCCTGAACGCCTCCGGTGAATAATGAGCCATGCGGCCCATCATATGAAAAAGATCCTTCTTGGTGTTGAAAAGTTGGTTTTTGAGGTGATTCCCTTTTGCCAAGAGGGACTGATCATCACAAAACTGCTTGCCAAAAGCGACCAACGAGGATGCGGTGATCTGATCGCCGACCACCATGCTTATTTCGGGAAGAATTTTGACAATATCGACCTCATGCTTCTTATCTCTGATCATTTGGAGCATCAGGGTTTCTTTTTCTTGCCGGCTGAGTGCCTGTACGGCACCAATCATCGGTTTGCTGAGCAATTTCATCTGCTATCATCCTGGTAAAAGTTGGTGCGAGAGTGTCGCCTTCTTAGGTATCCAGTACATTATGTTTTTCGATTGCTTCACCATTGAGCCGGTAAATAGTAAATTTGCCCACCCGCCTGGATTGGATAACTCCAGCTTCTTCGAGCTTTTTGATGTGATGAGCAATGGTTGAATTTGACCCATCAACAGCCTCAACGATATTGCAGGTGCACATTTCCTGAACACTCAACAGGCTGACGATTTTCAGACGAACCTCATTGCCGACCGCTTGAAAGAATTTTGCCCGCAGGCCAATTCTCTCATCATCATGGAGCAACGGGAATTTACCAAACGCCTCTTTCTTAATGTGCTGGCATTGATCAGGTGTGCACAGGGGGGTATTTTGTACAATTGTCACATCACGTTTCATAGGCGCCTCATTTATCACAGAACTAGTTTTATAGTTTTGTAGATAGGTAAAACTATAAAACTAGTTCTGTCAATAAAATTATTTCTGTTCATTCCATTTTTGCTATTGGAAACTCAATCACTCACCATTTTAACCTGAATTTCAAGTTCTTACGGATAGTCGATGGTTTTGAGTTGCTCTTCTTTGGGATAGATGTGAAATAAAAAATGGCTAATGGAGTTGACATAAATGAATGATCATTTATTTTAGACTGTATGAGACCACGAGATGATAAAAAACAGGAAGCGCTCTTTCTTGCGACCGTGCAAGTGGTAAACGAAATTGGTTTTGCGGCCAGTTCAGTTGCCAAGATTGTAAAAGAGGCAGGGGTTTCTCCTGCAACACTCTATATTTACTTTAAAAATAAAGAGGATCTCCTAGTCTCCACTTACCTTGAGATTAAGCAGGGGATGGGTGAGGCGATGCTTGAAGGTTTTGACAACCAGTTGCCAATTCGCGATATCTTTCGCCGGATTTGGTTGAATGCATTTGCCTACGTCTCAAAGA
>QZLB01000282.1 GCA_004796425.1 Desulfobulbaceae bacterium
TGATAAACCCGAATATCAGTGAAGCAGTTGCAAAGAGAAATGAAATCATCTTCAGACTGGTCACGATGATTGGTCCGGGTGTCCGCTCTGCATTGTGAAGTTCTGCCCTTCTGCTCCTGAGCCACTCATAAATGAGGTCTGCCGACTCGGACTCGGTCGCTTTCTGAGAAGGACGATTAAGGAAAATTGCCCGATCCCTCTGGTGCAGTTCGTGCTCCGGAACTGTTCGCTGAGCCTGCAGAAAAAACTCCAGGTCAATGATATCCTCGTATTTCCAATAGGCTTGCTGCATGCGGCTGGATTTCCCCACGTTAGATTTCAGATCGATATTACCGATCCCTCGGGCGGATTACAACTGCCGAGTTGTACAATGGTCAGAAAAACAAGGTGGGGAGGGGGGTGTGGGACAAAAAGCAAAAAAAAAGCTGGATGATTGCCATCCAGCTTTTCTAAGTAATCTCAACGTAAAGGGTTACGCTTTGATTTTACCCTCCATCATCAGATCTGGAGGTCCAAGCCAGGCACCTTTCAGCAGCAAGTTGAAGTATGCCCACTTGAACATCAGTTTCGCCATGTGGTTCAATTCCGTATCCTTGAGTAAGCTTAACGGTCCAATGGCAGGAAAGGGATACTTTCCGGTAAGTGGTTCGGTGTCATAGTTAAAGTCGATTATGTAGGCTTTCCCGAAGCCTGATTCGATGAATCAGACCGCGTGCCCATCTGAGCGGGCGTGCTGTTCACCTCCCGTGATATATGCCATGATGTTTTCATGCAGGACATCGCCCTGGAAGTGGGCAACTGCACCTGCCTTGGAGGTCGGCACGTCGGTACCGTCGCCAAGAACCCAGACATTATCCCTGCCTTCTGGCTGGAGGGTGTATTTGTCGACAGGAATATAACCCATTGGATCACTGATTCCTGAATCGATCATTACCTGGGCACCAAAGTTTGGTGGGATGGAGACAAGCATATCGTACTCCACCTCGGTACCGTCATAGGCCTGGATCACTTTGCTGGTATGATCAACTGAGCCCAATGCGAAATTAGGCGTAATCTTAATATTCTTGTCTTCACAGGCGTGGGTCAGAACCCTGGTCGCGACTGGTTTGGTGAATGCACCACCCAGTGGCGTTACGAATTCGATCTCAACATCGTCTCGAATACCGCGCTCGTGAAAATACCAGTCTGCCAGGAACGCAAACTCAAGCGGGGCAACCGGACACTTAATCGGCATCTCGGCAATATTTACAACCAGTTTTCCACCCTTGAATTTCTTAAGGGCCTTGCCAAGTTCCTGACAATCGTTGAATCGATAGTAGCCATGAATATCGTTACCCCAGCCTTCCTGAAGTCCTTCGACTTCTTCGGGACGGATGTCGCAGCCGGTGGCCATGATCAGGATATCATATTTGAACTTGCCCTCTGTTGCCGTTGTGATCTCTTGTTTATCCCAATCTACATTGGTCAGTTCAGAGATTACAAAGTCAATACCGGGCTTGATAAACTCCCGTCTACTTCTTCGTATTTCCTGTGGTTTGTTGATGTCGAATGGCACAAAGAGGTAGCCTGGTTGATAATAATGGACATTATCCTTGTCTATAAGGGTAATGGACCAATCATCATCGAGGTCTTTCCTCATTTTGTTCGCCATCATGGTACCAGCACTACCGGCACCGAGTATGACCATTTTTTTCATAATCCCTGCAACCTCCTTTGCGGTCTTTTGTTAGAGGGTTTTCCTGCAGTTATGCAGTATCCAAAATGGATGTGATTCCATAACACTTAGTCATTGTTTTTCTTTTGATCCTGATACGCGACTAATACCGTTCCCATGGTGTTCAGCATGGTGAAGAGAAAACCCAGAGCCGTCTGCACTTTGGGGTCTCTGAGCTGTCGGACCATTGAGACAGGGCCAACCGGTTCTATTCTCGTCAGGTCAAGGTTGGTGATTGCCTGACAAATCTCTTCCACTTGCTGGTCGTTGTAATCGAGTCGTTTAACTTGAGCCCAGGCGGTCCCCGCCAGCTTCACAACCCCACTACTCTGTTGGAGGCTGTCCAACCAGATATTGATACTGTTGATCACATCAGTACCCTGCATCACAACAGTCAATTCTTTGACCAGTTCGGTCAGTGGTTGTGCCATGTTCAGGAGATCGCTGAGTGTGTGGATATTAATCAGAATGGTGTGGAGCAGGTCCCCAAGTTGCTCTGCCTGGAATTCACCCTCATGGAGTGAGTTCATGAACCTGAGCACCTTTGGAAATACCAGTTGGAGAATCGGTACGAGATCATCTCGAAGTTCGACGCCCGCTTTCAGCATATCTACTGCTTCGCCAAGATTTTCAAGGTTTGTCAGCACTTTCCTGAGCAGGACGGTGATTTCATCGATATGAAAATCACCTTCAAGTTCGTTGAAGAAGTTGATCGCTGCCGGGTATGCCTGCATTGCAATGGGGACCAGGTCATTTTTCAGTTCAGTGCCCATTTTCACAACATCGACCATCTCATTAAGCTCATCGAGGTTCCGGAGTACATTCTTGGCAAGGTGTACAGCCTTTTCGTTGGTATATTCTCCCTCGATGTCGGTAAGAAAATCGACCATATGGGGTTGAGCCTGTTTGAGGAGGGGCTCAAAATCAGTTTTGAGTTCCTGCAGGACATCTGATTTCAGGGATTGTACTTCGGCGGAGAGTTGGTCAAGCTTTTCCAGGATTAAGGCTTCGTTCATCGTTTTCCTCTCGCAAGATTGGTATTGGAGTAAACGTTGTTATGCCGGGAGCATTCATTATCTGACCGTGCGTTTCTGAGATCGGTTGCCGTGGAGTATGGCCCTGGGGCACTCAGTCAACGCAGGCGTACCAATAAATACTACTACAAATGACTATCCTACTTTGTGACGTAATTTGAGAATTTGTCAAGAGTTAACTTTAGAGCCGCCTCGGGTCATCCTGTGGAGCAGGCACAACAATGGTGAGGGTGGAATTGAAAAACCATTGATTTGCGGGGGGTTCCTGGGGGTCGTAATGCAAGTAATTGATCTTCCACAAAACAACCGTATTATAATTAAGCCATGTATCATTTTCATTGATAAGAAGCTTTGCGAACGGTTCGATCAGATTATTGGATTGCAGGCAATACTTCCGCTATGGTAAATTTAGCCTTAAGACTCACGTAGTAAAAAGATGTTCAGGAGGTTTCAAAATGGGTCATTCAAGACGATGGTTTGTCCGCCAGGTAGCGCTCTTTACCGCCGGGCTTTCAGTATCGGTTCCACGTTTCACATATGATCAGGCAGAAGCGGCTGTTCCACCGGCCAAGAAACCGTTGGTGGTGTCGGTGCAAGGTAAAGATTATGTGCAACTTGTTCGGAAAGGGGTTGAGTTGGCTGGCGGGATCGATCAATTTGTTTCCTCAGGCGACACGGTTGTGGTGAAGCCGAATATTGGCTGGGACAGGCGTGTTGAGCAGGCTGCCAATACCCATCCGCTGGTGGTGAAAACCTTGGTCGAGCTGGCACTTGACGGCGGAGCCAAAAGGGTTCAGGTGTTTGATTATACCTGCAATGATGCCCGTCGTTGTTATCATAACAGCGGGATTAAAGACGCGCTCGCCGGATTGGGGCGTAAAGTACAGCTTGAGTATATTGATGAGCGGAAATTCATCCCGGTGGAGATCAGTAAAGGAACATCATTAAAACGGTGGAAAATATACCAGGACGTTCTGGAGGCGGACCGTTATATCAATGTGCCGGTTGCCAAACATCATGGTTTGAGCAGACTGACGCTGGGCATGAAAAATGTGATGGGCGTGATCGGAGGAAACCGGGGGCGCCTTCATCACGATCTTGGTCAAAAACTGGCGGATCTGGCGACTGTTGTCAAACCTGACCTCACCGTTATAGACGCAACCAGGATGCTGATGAATAATGGTCCCCAGGGGGGGCGCCTTGCAGATGTCAAGCAGACAGATCAGCTGGTTCTCTCCGCCGATCAGGTCGCAGCGGATGCCTACGGCACCACCCTTTTCGGTCTGCCATCAGATAGCCTGGACTCCACCGTAGCTGCGCACAAAATGGGGCTCGGTGAGATGAACCTTTCAGCGATGCAGATTATTGAACGAACGATTTAAGATGAAACTATTTCCGTCGGGCAAAATTCGCCGTAAAAACGGGTGGGTTGTTGCCCGGCGGCTGGTTCAGTTTTTATCCCTGATCCTTTTTTTCTTTCTTTTCATTAAAACGGATTACACCGGATCGGATCGCATCGCATATGCCGTGAATATCTATTTTCGGATCGATCCATTTCTGGCCCTTTCAGCCATGCTTGCCGCCAAAGCGATCATCTCGTTGATGCTGATTTCGGGGGTCGTGCTCGCCCTCTGCTTCGTGTTTGGCAGAGCCTTTTGCGGTTGGTTCTGCCCGCTCGGTGGCCTCCTTGATTTTTTTAGATCCTTCATAGGAACCAGGAAGAAAAAGATCGACACTTTTTTTCCCACCGCGTCCCGGACGATACTAGTTTTCTGTCTGGTCTGTGCCGCATTTTCCTTCCATATTTCTGGTATCCTGGATCCCTTTTCTCTGCTGGTCAGGGGACTGGCACAAGCTATTTATCCCGGGTTCAATTTCCTGGTAAATGAGTTCTTCGGTTTTACCTATGGAAAGGTGCCCGGTATTGGTCATGATATTTCAGAGGGTATCTATCGGGGCTTGAAACATTTCATCTTGCCCTTTGAGCAACACTATTTCGAGCTTGCCTTTCTCAGTGGTTTTATGCTGGTAATCGTGATTGTTGCCGAGCGAGTTCAATCCCGCTTTTTTTGTCGCAATGTATGTCCACTCGGTTCAATGCTGGGTATTTGCTCTCAGCTCTCGGTGGCAAAGGTGAGCGGTGCAGATGAGCAATGCGGTCGCTGTGTTGTCTGCCGAAAGACCTGCCCGATGGGGGCAATTAATCCGGAACGCGAAGTTGACAAATATGGCTGCACCCTCTGTATGAACTGTCTTCGTGCCTGCCCCCGGCAAGTACTGTCTGTTGGGGGGGGGCGACCCCAGGTTCAAAATTCGGTTTCTCTGTCAAGACGAAATTTTTTCACCATTATCGGGGCCGGGGCGTTGCTCTATTCGGTGGCGGGGGCGCGGACGGTTTCCGGTAACAAGAATGAACCGTTGATCCGACCACCGGGAGCCTTGGCGGAAAAGGACTTTCTCGCGCGCTGTGTCCGCTGTGCAGAATGTATAAAGGTCTGCATTGGTAATGGTTTGCAGCCAGCTTTTATGGAAGCGGGAATCGAAACGATTTTTACTCCCAAACTTGCCGCACGAACTGGTTACTGCGAGTTTAACTGTACCCTGTGTGGACAGGTCTGCCCAAGCGGAGCACTGGAGATCCTGACATTGGCCGAGAAGCACACGTTTAAAATTGGTTTGGCCCGGATTAACAAGGAGCTCTGTCTGCCATTTAATGAACACATCCCTTGCATTGTTTGTGAGGAGCATTGCCCGACTCACGATAAAGCGATTCGTTTTAAAGAGGTTCAGGTTGTAACCAAAGATAATCGTCAAAAGAGCATAAAGCAGCCGTATGTCATACGAGACTTGTGTGTGGGTTGTGGAATTTGTGAAACAAAGTGCCCTATTCAGGGCAGATCGGCAATCACGGTGAGTAGTGACGGGGAAACTCGGCATCAGGATCAATTGCCTCCCATAAGCAGCGAGCATGGTACCAACCCATATTCGTAATAGTTTCTGAAACAAGATGTTCACCACAGATTTGGAGTACAACAGCGCCTGACAGTTTTTGGGTCTTCTTGCCCGACCATATGTTTCAGTTCGCTCTTTTCAGGCTGGATTATTCAATGGGCCATCCTGAATATGAGTCGAACAGGCCTCTCACAAAAACAATTACAGAGAAATTTAATGTTTAAAATTAAACAGTTATGCCGAGTTTTTGGGGGTTTTGAAATGGGCGATATTTAGCCGCATGCAGTAACCTATTTGGTTATGGTGTGTAACCTTCAAGGAGAGCGATTTTTCCAAAGGTTGTAAGGCGCAACTATATTGTCATTGTCGATAGAAACAATTTAATGTAATTATTACAAAATAGTATGTAATAATATTGGTTAATAGGGAGCCAATTTTAAAATACCAGAACCAGAGGTATGGTTGTGTTGTACAACCAAATTCGACACTTGATCGAGCAGGTCTTCATCGTCAACCGTGTGGCGCTGGTGATCCCGATGTTCGGATGAGCAATGGTATGGGTGAGTTATGTGAGTTTATGATGAAGGTGTAAATTGTTATTGTTTTCGAGTTGTTAACCGATTTTCTGATTAACTAGCAAGAGCAGGAGTTTGGTTGTGCTGTACAACCAAATGCTGGTTAAATCATTGTTTCCCTCAGATAAGCCCACTTGATTTTACAAAGGCAGTGTTGATCATGACCATTGAGGTACCAATCCTGAGTTTTTCTTTCTCGGGAATTTGCGAATAAAAGATTTCAATCGCCTGCGAGAGATCAGTCCAGGTTTTCTGGTAGATTTCGAGGCCAGGCTCCGTAATAAGCAATTCATATTTCCGGCCGTCATCCGCACTTTTACTTTTTTCCAAAAACTGTTTTTCTATCAAAGGGTTAACAAGTCTGGTGGTGGTGCTTTTCTGGACTCCCAAAAGACCATGGAGTTCCCTGAGAGACAGTGGGTTATAGAGGCAAGCAAAATCAAGGATGACAAATTGGGTAAAAGTAAGAGAGCTGTTTGCCATGCTTCTTTCCTGAAAAATACGGAATGATCGGGCAAGGTCTCTGATCAGATCAAAGGACGCACTTCGACTGGGCGATAGAAATGACTTCATAATTGTATTGTACAACTAATGGTAAAGCAGAGCAAGCGCGAATAGCCAACACATGCTAATGATAATTATTATTGACATAAAATAGGCCACTTTTTATAATCAGGTAATTTGTGTGATCAGGAATTGATACATTGCAATATCCTGATCAAGAATTACGGTATTCCGGGATGTGTTGAATGCTTTTCAAGTCCCAGTAAACATGACGAATATTTTGAGATCATTGATAACGGATATCCCGCTTCGAATCTACCGCCTATATGAAGACAGATTCAAATCAATGTTGATGGAAAATCCAATGGAAAATCACTTTTATCAAAATATTGATTCTATCAAGCGTTACAATATTGTTTGTTTTCCCGATTTTTTAAGTACCAGTTTTTCTAGCAATGAAGAACGGGCGTCTTATGTATAGGAGCAGATTTCTTCCCGTCGCTCCAGCAATTGAACTATTCTTTAAGGAGGAACTTTTATGGGTGAGATAGATCTGGGTCTAGTGAGTTGGTCCAGGGCTCAATTTGCACTGACAGCCATGTATCACTGGGTTTTTGTCCCCCTGACACTCGGGCTCTCATTTCTCTGTGCGTTTTTCGAGTCAATTTATGTAAAAACGGGAAAAGAAGAGTGGCGAAACCTGACGAAATTCTGGATGACCCTTTTTGGTATTAATTTTGCCATCGGGGTTGCTACAGGAATCATCATGGAGTTTGAATTTGGCACAAACTGGTCGAACTATTCTTGGATGGTCGGGGATATTTTTGGCGCGCCCTTGGCAGTTGAAGGGATTGTCGCATTTTTTCTTGAGGCAACCTTTTTTGTCGTGATGTTCTTTGGATGGGATCGTGTTTCTAAAGGATTCCATTTATTTTCAACCTGGATGGTTGCCATCGGCTCAAATCTTTCTGCGCTTTGGATCCTGGTTGCCAATGGCTGGATGCAGTTTCCCACCGGTATGGCTTTCAATCCTGATACCGTGCGTTTTGAAATGCAGAATTTCTGGGAGGTCCTGTTCTCACCGGTTGCCATTGCCAAATTCACCCACACCACCAGTTCAAGTTTTCTTGTTGGCTCACTGTTCGTCATTGCAATATCGTCCTGGTTCCTGATGCGGGGGCGACATATCGATATGGCCAAAAAATCGATTGTCGTAGCTTCTGTCTTCGGATTGTTTTCCTTTGTCTATGTCGGCTTTACCGGAGATGAGTCAGCCTATGTAAATGCCTCAACCCAGCCGATGAAATTGGCTGCCTATGAAGGACTTTGGGAAGGTGAGCGAAATGCGGGACTGGTGGCGGTTGGTGCACTCAATCCCGCTAAAAAGCCTGGTGACGACAAAGATTCTTTTCTCTTTGAGATCACCATTCCAAAAGCCCTCTCCCTGATGGCCAATCGAGATACAGACTCTTTCGTTCCTGGAATCGATGATTTGGTTTACGGCAATGAAGCGGAAGGTATTGTCGGAGTCGATAAAAAGATGGAACGCGGTAAACAGGCCCTGCACCACCTCACCGCTTATAAGGAAGCAAAGAAGAGTGGTGATGAAGCCGCCGCACAAACAGCATTGGCAAGTTTCAAGGTGGACCAGGACTATTTAGGGTTTGCCTACCTGACCAGCCCGGAAGAAGCGGTACCTCCGGTCCAGACAACCTTTTATACCTTCCACATCATGGTTTACCTGGCCCTTTTCTTTGGTTTTATCTGTATTGCCTATCTTGTATACAGTCTCAAGGGTACGATTGAGCAGAAACGGTGGCTGTTTCCGCTTGGTATTGCCTCTTTCTTCCTTGCCATGCTTGCAAGCCAGGCAGGGTGGGCTGTAGCTGAGATTGGTCGACAGCCCTGGGCCATTCAAGACATGATGCCGGTCGGAGTTGCGACGAGCAATATCGCCAAAGGAAATGTCATTGCGACATTCTGGATGTTCACCGCACTATTCACCCTGCTGCTTTTTGCCGAGGTGAAAATTATGCTCAATGTGATCAAAAAAGGACCGGAGGGCTCAAAATGATAGGAAATCTTGATATTTCAATTCTACAGCAGCTCTGGTGGATCATCGCCTCAATTGTCGGGTCGCTGTTCCTTTTTCTCACCTTTGTCCAGGGGGGGCAGACGCTGTTGTGGCAGGTTGCCAAAAACTCGACAGAAAAAGCCTTGGTAATTAACTCTCTGGGCCGAAAATGGGAGTTGACCTTTACCACGCTGGTGCTTTTTGGTGGCGCTCTTTTTGCCGCATTTCCAAAATTTTATGCAACCAGTTTCGGTGGCGCCTACTGGGTATGGATGCTGATCCTGTTCACTTTTATTGTCCAGGCGGTGAGCTACGAATATCGAAAAAAGCCGGATAACGTCCTCGGCGAAAAAGTGTATGAACTGTTCCTGCTGATCAATGGTTCCGTTGGAATTCTGCTGATCGGCGCGGCTGTTGGGACCTTTTTTACCGGCTCTAACTTTATCGTAAACGATTTTAATCAATCACGATGGACCCATCCCCTGATGGGTGTGGAGGCGGCCTTTTCCCTGTTTAATCTCTCCCTTGGTCTGTTCCTGGTCTTTAATGCCAGGGTTATCGGGGCAATGTACCTGATCAACAATATCGATCATTCGGTTGCTCCTGAGCTTGAAACCCGCCTGAGAAAAGCATGTCTGATCAACCTGATCTGTGCCCTGCCTTTTCTCCTCTACGTACTCGGCAGCCTGCTGCTGATGGATGGTTTTGGGGTTGATGAAAGCGGGGTGGTCAGTATTGTTGCAGGGAAATACCTGGCTAATCTGCTCGCTATGCCACAGGTTCTGGTGCTCCTCCTTGCCGGGCTTGTTCTGGTTGTCTGGGGTGTTATCAGTACTAGTTTTCTTGGCGGTTATCGTGGCATCTGGTTTGGTGGTTTGGGAACCGTTTTGGTTGGTCTGGCGGTGTTTTTCACGGCCGGTTTCAATAATACACCGTTCTATCCATCCAAAGCGGATTTACAGTCAAGTCTGACCATTTACAATGCATCATCAAGCCATTACACTTTAACGGCAATGAGTTACGTTGCGTTAGTGATTCCGTTTGTCCTTGCCTATATTGTGTATGTCTGGAAATTGATGGATTCAAAGAAAATTGGTCAGGACGACATTAATGATTCAAAGGCATACTAAGTCCCTAAAAGGAGCATATCATGGTTGCATTTTTGATTATCAGCTGGATGGGGCTTATCTATGCCTCATATAAACTGTCGGTAATTGCACTCGAAAAGACAGGCTTGATTTAGCCTGAGACCCAAGCGTCTGATTCAAAGAGCGGGAATGTCTTTAATCCAGGCATTTCCGCTCTTTGTTTTTGCGCCAATAAAATTGCTGAGGGTAACCATTAACGGAGTAAGCATATGAGTAATAACCTTTTCAATAGAGTGTGGGACCTGCATAAGGTTTCATCGCTTTCAGAGACCATGGACCAGCTGTTTATCGGCTTGCATCTGGTCCATGAGGTAACCTCCCCACAGGCCTTCCAGGCGCTCAGGGAGCGAAATCTGTCTGTGCTCTATCCAGAGCGCACCATCGCCACTGTTGACCATATTGTGCCGACTCAAGACCAGCGAATCAGACCGTTTGCTGATAGCATGGCAGAGCAGATGCTTGCAGCAATAGAGATAAACAGTCAGGAATTTGGCGTGCAGTTTTTTGGCCTTGGCTCTGAATCGCAGGGCATTGTTCATATTGTTGGTCCGGAGAATGGCATCACCCAGCCAGGCATGACTATCGCCTGCGGTGACTCTCACACCTCTACACATGGAGCGTTTGGAGCCATTGCCTTTGGTATTGGTACCTCCCAGGTCAGGGATGTGTTGGCCAGTCAAACGCTGGCCCTGGAGCGACTCAAGGTCAGAAAGATTGAAGTGAGCGGGAGCAGGTCTTCCGGCGTTTATGCCAAAGATATCATACTGAAGATCATCGCCGAGTTGGGAGTAATGGGTGGCATCGGTTATGCGTATGAGTACACTGGTGAAGCAATCGCTTCACTCTCAATGGAAGAGCGAATGACGATTTGTAATATGAGTATTGAAGGCGGTGCCCGAATTGGCTATGTCAACCCCGATCAGACCACCATCGACTATCTTAGAGGACGACCGTTTTCCCCAGAGGGAGCAGCATTTGATAAAGCGGTCAAATTCTGGCAGGATATCGCCTCCGATGAGCGTTCAACCTATGACGATATCTATCAATTCGATATCAATTCTTTAGGACCGATGGTCACCTGGGGAATTACGCCCGGTCAGGCCATTTCGGTTGAGGACACCTTGCCGATTGTCTCGGAAACCAGTGAGTCAGAGCGGGAAGTAGCCAAAAAGGCGTATGAACACATGGGTTTTTCTGAAGGGCAGAAACTGCTGGGAACCCCCATTGATGTGGCGTTCATCGGCTCGTGCACCAATGGCAGGATATCAGACTTGCAGGAGGTGGCGGATGTCGTCAAAGGACGGAAGATTGCCTCTACGGTCACCGGACTGGTTGTGCCAGGGTCACAGAAGGTGAAGAAAGAAGCTGAAGCACGCGGCTTAGACCGGATTTTTACCGAAGCGGGCTTTCAATGGCGCGATGCGGGGTGTTCAATGTGCCTGGCCATGAACCCTGACAAGTTGACCGGCCGCCAGTTGTGTGCCAGTAGTTCAAACCGAAATTTTATCGGTCGTCAGGGGGCCCCCAAGGGTCGGACATTGCTGATGAGTCCAGCCATGGTAGCTGCCGCCGCACTCAGCGGAGCGATTGCAGACGTCCGGGAAATCATCTGAAACAGGAACACGAGTAATGGACACGAATAAAATAATCGTAAAAGAAGTGAGTGGCACCGTACTGCCGCTCAAAGGCAATGATATTGATACCGATCGTATTATACCGGCTCGTTTTCTCAGATCTATTACCTTCGAGGGACTGGGGGAACAGGTGTTTTGCGATGAGCGGTTTGATCAGGCCGGAAATCCCCTGGATCATCCATTTAATCATGAATCGTATCGGGGGGCGAAGATCCTGGTGGTCAATCAGAATTTTGGCTGTGGCTCAAGTCGCGAGCATGCTCCGCAGGCCATCATGCGATTTGGCATTGAGGCAATCATCGGTGAATCATTTGCTGAGATCTTTGCCGGCAACTGCACCAGTCTCGGTATTCCGGTTTTGACGGCATCGATCGCTGAAATTGAAGCACTGCAGGCTCATGCGCAAGAAAATCCCTCAGAGGAGTTTGTTGTTGATATTTCCCATCCGCACATTACATATGGTGCAAGGACAATAGCGCTTCAGATCAATGACGCGGCAAAACAAGCACTCTTAAATGGCACCTGGGATTCTCTTGAGACCTTGTTGCAGGAGCGGCAAAACATTGCAGCGACAGCTGCCAAGCTCCCCTATATCAGTTCATTTCCCTATCCTCAATCCACGGGATAACCTAACGAGTGGAGCGTCGATTATGAAAGGCAAGCTGGCATTGGTGACAGGTGGTTCTCAGGGTATAGGCGCAGCTATCGTCCATGAGCTCAGCACTTATGGTTGCCGGGTGATTTTCAATTATCTGCGTAATCACGAAAAGGCTACTGAACTGGTTGATTCCATTCGACAGTCAGGTGGCTTCTGTGAGGCGTATCAGGTAGATTTCAGCAATGTAGGGGAGATCTCCACGTTTTTTAAAACGGTGGCTGCTGCGCACACCAGCCTTGACATCCTGGTCAATAATGCGGGAATCATGATTAACACTCCCATCGCCGATGTGAGTGAAGAGGAATTTGATCAGATATTCGATCTCAATGTCAAGGGACTCTTCTTCAGTTGCCGTGAGGCGATCCGGATAATGAATACTGGTGGCTCGATCATCAATATCGGCACAACGGTCACAAAAATGATGCTCCCTGGTTATGGGACCTATGCGGCGAGCAAGGGCGCGGTCGAACAGATCACCCGAGTATTGGCGAAAGAACTCGGGCCGCGAGGAATTCGTGTAAATTGTGTTTCCCCGGGACCTACTGACACATCTCTTTTTCGCCGTGGAAAAACCGAGCAGCAGGTGCAGAATCTGGCGAGCATGTCCGCCTTTAACCGCATAGGTACACCGGAGGAGATCGCCCAAATGGTTCGTTTGCTCTGCACCAAGGAAAGTGGATGGGTAAGCGGCCAGAATATCTTTACCAATGGAGGGTTAATATAAGGCTGCAATGGGTAGAGTCTCCTCGGCGATATTGAAAAACTGTGAGATATGCTGATATGGAAACACTCGTACCCCGGCTGCTCCTCATATAAATGTGCAGCTATTTAACGAGAATAATCCTGACAGGCATAACAAATTTATTCAGCTAACCCGCAAACAGCCTGTAATATTTAGGTGCTCGAAAAAAGCTCCCGCCCTGAACCATTGCTTGTTACTCCCCAACCCCTTATAAATACCAACAAAAAGCTCCATCGATATCTTTGGGAATTATTACTACTTCCTTGACTTTCTGTTTAATTCTGAGATTCAATAAATAATTCTTACGCTGTGGTGCCTAACAATGTTGTTGTGTTCATTAACCTATAGATGAGGGTTTTGAAATGGGGAAATATTTATCGGTGAATCTTAAGGTTGTAATTGGCCAGTTCAGCACGGTAGTAATTTTGACCATGGTTTTTCTGGTGAGTGCGAAATCGTTTTCTTCCGGGGGGTTCAATATCTCTGCCACCCTTATACTGACACTCATTATTTGCGGTATGCTTGTTTCGGTTGGATCAAGCTTTCTCACCGCAAAGTTTCTCTGTGGATCTCTTGGTGATTCATTAGGAGCAGCGCAAAGGGTTGCAGGTGGTGATTTTACCACCTCCTTTGAAGCAAATCAGCGTGATGAGGTTGGAAAACTGATTGGTTCAATTAATGAAATATCCAACAGTATGAGAAGTGCTTTTATGCAAATCAAAGGAATGTCCGAATCTCTCTATTTTTCTACAGATTCACTCGATGAACTATCAGGCAGCATGACCGAGAAATCCGATTTTACCAGGGATAAAGCATCAATGGTCGCGACCGCGGCCGAAGAGATGAGTACTAACATGAATTCAGTTGCCGCGGCAGTCGAACAGGCATCTGTCAACATGAATGTCATATCCACTGCAATCGAAGAATTATCCTCTACGGTTCAAGAGATCGCCCAGAATACTGAACGGGCCCAGTCAATCACTTCTAACGCGGTTACTAAAGCGGAAACAACTACGACTAACGTCAATAAGCTTGGCAACGCTGCTTACGAAATTACCAAGGTTACTGAGGTAATCACCGAAATATCGGAACAGACTAACCTACTGGCGCTGAATGCGACCATTGAAGCCGCTAGGGCCGGGGAGGCTGGAAAGGGATTTGCCGTTGTGGCCAATGAAATTAAAGAGCTGGCCAAGCAGACCGCAGATGCAACTCAGGAAATTCGCAACAAGATCGATGGCATTCAACAGACAACCGACATTACGGTAAGGGAAATTGCCCAGATTACAGAAGTGATCTCAGAGATAGATGAGACCGTCACAGGTATTGCAACCGCAGTGGAGGAACAGACTGCGACGACTCAGGAAATCTCATCAAACATTGTTCAGGCTTCTGAAGGGATTCAGGAAATCAACGAAAATGTGGCCCAATCGACCAGCGTGGTTGGGGAAATCGCGGCCGATATCAACGCGGTAAGTATGAACGCCGTGCATTCAGCAGAAGATGGGGTAGAAGTACAGTACGCCATAAACGAGATGCACGAGCTTACCACGCGCCTTAAAGACCAAGTGGACAAGTTCGAGATCGGCTCTCCGAAGTTTGATATCGTTAAAATTAAGCAAGCCCATATGGCATTTAAGGATAATCTCCGCAAAGTTATGAAGGGTGAGCTGAAAATGCAGCCAGACGAAGTAGCAACTGAGAAGACCTGTATGTTTGGTAAGTGGTTCTATAGTGAGGAAGGCCAGCGCTACGGACACCTGCCAACCTACAAGGATGTTGAGAAATATCACGCCATTGTACATGATATGGGGCGAAATATTGTAACCGCTGTGAATGAGGATGATCACGACAAAACCAGGGATATGCTCGCCCAACTCGACGAGGCGAGAATCTCCATGTTCAAGCATCTTGAGAAACTCTATAGTGAATGATCGTGTTTTTGCCCGTTTGGGGTATCACTTTGCCTAATTGTTGGTACCCCAAAATGAGCAAAAAGGAGCTCCGGTAAGCCAGGAAAGCAAAATTTTTTTTATCTCCCCTGATGTTTTCAACCAATGTAGCGTGGGACCCATCCCGCTATACCGTTGTTTTTTCATTCAAAGTCAAAGTACAGATACCGGTGTTAGCAGGAAAGGTTTGGCGCTCGTCTCTCTCTAAGGAAAAAGAGAAACTTTATCAAATTCACGGGATTATTAGCTGAAATTAGAGTAGTAAAATAACACATAATGTGCGAGGCATATGCAGGAAAACATGCAGTTTTACTTTCAACAGAGGGCAAATTTACCATGGAGCTAGAATTCTTTACCGTTACGCTGATGAATTTGGGAATAAACCTGATTTATACCATTGTGGCACTTGTGGTGAGTATGGTTGCCCTGGTGATCGTTGATAAAAAACTACTCCCCGGAATTAGCATCGAAGAAGAAATGAAAAAAGGCAACATCGCCGTTGCGATCTTTGCTTCGACCATCCTGCTCTTTGTGGCTATCATTGTGACGTTTGGCTTTAAGGGATGAGACCGCTTCTTTCTTTATTCGCATTAGCCATCCTCTTGGTTTTTTTCTTTTCCAGTTATGGTCCAGACGATTCTCAGACTGTAATTTCTCACCACCCTGCAGATTGGGTCATAGAGAAAGGGACAGGTCAAAAGGGGATTTACATTTTTCAATTAAAACAATGGCTGCCCAAATCAAGGGTAAAGGAGATGCTGGCGCAATCCAGTCAGGTAAACAGAGTGGCCTTTTACTCGTTGAGGCGGGTGGAGGATTTTACAGCGTCAGCCCCTGGTACCGATTTAAAGCATCATATTGTGAACAGTTACCTCGTTGGCTACCAACCTTTCAGAGCAAAAAACCCCTGGATTCCCTGGCAGACGCTGGCCAGAAAAAAGACCTATCAGCTTGATAAAATGACCAATAAAGGCAGGGCTGATATTTGGCAGACGAGCAGGCAAGCGTATAAGTACACCCGGGGTGATTGTGAGGATCATGCCATTGCCTTGACAGATTGGCTTATCAGTATGGGACTTGACGCCCGTGTTGCCATTGGTACTTATAAAGGAACGGGGCATGCGTGGGTTGTCCTCTTAAAAGGTGGCAAAACCTTTATCCTGGAGGCGACTCAGAAATCTGGTTTGAAACAGATGACAAAACTTCCCCTGGCCAAGCAAACACCCGGTTATTTTCCCCGTTATCAATTTAATCGTATGCATTTCTGGAAAAATACCGGATCTGCTGCGACCTATAATTATTCATCCTCAA
>QZLB01000244.1 GCA_004796425.1 Desulfobulbaceae bacterium
GGAAACCGGGGACAGACCACGTTTTGTGATTTCCACATTAGATGCTTGGAAAAACGTTGGCTCTCTATGCTGTCTGAGCAAAATATATGGGCGGTCTATCCAATGATAGACCGCCCATATATCAATACCGATTTACAATAAAGCTTCTGGGTTCAATTGCTGTCGTAAATCTCTACTCAGGCAATCCCAGTGCACGCCGCTTTTGCTTGATTCGCTCATCCATCAACGCAGCCGCTTCTTTGTAATCTGGCTCCACCAGGAAGGATGCGCCAAAAACATCTTCCAGCCCGTTCAGAGCAAGATCCGTCACCAGCTTTGAGCCGGTTATATGTGGTGGTGTTCCAATCTGGACCGGAATACCGGAGGCGACGCAATACACACCGATGGCAACCGCTTTTTCTGAATACCACTCAGGAGATGCACCCCATACGGGCAGGTCCGATATATCGACTCCCAAGGCATTGGCAATGAGACCGCAAAGCTGAATGATCCTTGAGTTATCGACACATGAGCCAAAGTGAAGCATTGGTGGAATTCCCAGGGCCGCGCAGACCTTCTGCAAGCCCGGCCCAGCCATTTCGGCACCCTCGGGAACAAGCAGACCGGCCTTACCGGCGGCAGTCGTCACACAGCCCGTAGCCAATACCAGGATATCGCGTTTGATCAACTCCTTTGCAAGACCCACATTTTGCGAATCATGCTGGAATTTCGGGTTATTACATCCGACTATGGCAACCACCCCGCGGATTGATCCTTCCTTTACCGCATCGAGAAAAGGCTCAAGTGTTCCACCTAACGCACCGAGCAGTGCTTCGTTGGAAAAGCCGGAAACTATATCTACCGGTTCAGCAGGAATTTCCACCCGGCTATTGTCTCGCATTTCAAACGCTTCAATCGCCATTTGGATAATTTCTTTGGCCTGATCAAGCGCTGTTTCCGGATTGAAGGAGACATGGGTCGCTCCGGTGAACTGTGCCTTATCTGCAGTAGTAATGAACCGTGTATGATAACAGGCGGCAACCTGGACAAGAGACGGCATAATACATTGATAGTCTGCTACGATGGCCTCCACTGCACCGGTGACAATGGCAAGCTCAGTCATCAAGTGATTCCCGGCCATCGGAATGCCCTGCCTGCTCAAAAGCTCATTGCCGGTACAGCAAAGGCCCCCGATATTTATTCCTTCTGCCCCAACAGCCTTGGCCTTTTCTATCATTTCTGGATCGCGTGCCGCTGCAAGCACCATTTCAGAAACGACGGGATTGTGACCATGAACCAGGATATTCACTTCTGATTTTTTTATTACTCCGAGATTTACCTGAGATTTCCCCGGAGCAGGAACTCCGAAGATGATATCTGAGAGCTCGGTACCAATCATGGAACCACCCCAGCCATCAGAAAGTGCGGTTCTTGCGGCATGGAGCATCGTGCTCACCGCATCGTTGTCACACCCCATATGGGTTCGATGCATCATCTCGGCAATCTCACGGTCGATACCGCGGGGAATCACTTTTAGATTCCTCCACAATTCTTTACGTTTCTCAGGGACTCGGCTCATAAACCCAAGCTCTTTTTTTCTGGAACCAAAATCAGAAAAACAGGCAGAAACGAGATCATCGGCGATATCCAAAGTTGAGCGATCCTCTGTCTCAATGCCAAGTTCAGCTGATACCCTTTTCAGTTTTTCTTCATCTTTGATTGAATAATCAGGAGCCCGACCCTCAACAATTGCTTCAAGCACCTCTATCAGATCACGACCATGATCTGAATGACCGGCTGACCCACCAGCGACAAAGCGACCAAAATTACGGGCAACGATCACATCCCCATCTGCCCCGCATACGCCCCGCTGCATCTTCCCACCTTCTTTAAAACTGATTCTGCATGGTCCCATATTGCAGTTTTTGCAGGTGAGTCCCAACTCGCAAAATTTACATCCGGGGGTCTGCTGATCAAAGCGATCCCAGACGGTTTCTATACCTTCTTTCTTTGCTTTCACTATCATTTTCTGGGCATCATCCCAGATTGACAGTTCCTGCGGGGTTTTCGGATTTTTCGTCATGATTATTCCTCCAGCTGAACGGGTTATTTTTAGTGTCCCTGTTGAATAAACAGAAACTTATGCTGGAGTGGAAACTACCTTATGGAATGTTCAATGACTGTCAGCTAGCTGACAGAGTTTGAATTTGGTTCGATTTTATCAGGAGGCCTCGAAGCCACCGATACTTTCGAGCGCTTTAAGATCTGGAATCAGGTATTCGCCTCTCTCAAGTTTTATCAAAAGCCCCGCTTTGGAAAGGTCATTGAGCAGTGTTGAAACAGTCTGGCGCGCTGAGCCAACCAGCCGGGCAATTTGTTCTACCGAGAGATCCAGTTGAATTTCAATCCCGCCATCGGCGTGGGGTACCCCATGTTTTCTTGCAACATTTGACAGGAAAGCGACCAGACGCGCATTGACATCCTTGAATGCCAGACCGTCGATAATGGAAAATGAAGTTTTCAAGATATTTCCCAAAACTCGTACCATTGCTTTGGTCACTTCGGCATCACCCACCATTTTTTGTCGGAAGGTCGCAACATCGGTCATCAGAACCTCTGCTGATGTTAATGCCTGGGCGAAGGTACCGGTGTGAGTTGAGTAGATATCCCCTTTCGTGAGAATTCCCAGGTTAAACTCCTTCTCTTCAAAACCAAGATAGATACGAATTCGACCACTGGACACGATAAATACCATGTTATCGCCTTGTCCTGGCTGACATATGAAGCTGTTCTTCGCATACTTCCGGGCAGAGAGCGACGCATAAAGCTCAGCAAACTCAGGTCGCGCGAGATGATCCAGAAGATTTTCTTCTAAAAACTTCATGTACCCTCACGATAGACACACACATTCGATCTTTATTCAAATCCACTCAAAATAAAGATGATTAAACCGGTCGAAAGGTATCCCCTTTCACCCCTCAGTTCAAGATAAGAATGTGTATGAATATTTCAGTAATTTGGGAAATAGGGTGTCAGAAAACAGCGAGCTATCAGGTTCAATCTACCGTATGGTTCTATAACAATCTTCAGGATTGAAAAAGCCTTAACGTAACGACGCCCCTTATTCTAGGGATATTGCGGCACATCTTAAAACGCACCGCAATATATTATTTTCCCTTTTTAATTTAGTGGAGCCATCCCCTGAACTGCAGCAAGGAGTGATTGTCTTTGATGCTCAAACTGAAAAGCCGCGATTTCTATTTCATCAGAGAGCCCGAGGACATTGCTCTCTTCCAGGAAATCAGGAAATTGATAATGGCTGGTGTCTGAGGAATCAGGAGTGGTTTCAGGATCATTCTCTTCTTCCTCAACCTGCTTTTTCTTCGACTCATCATCACTTTCACTGCGGTTGAACTCACTGCCGGGACCGTCTTGCGATTCTACACTGCCATCTGCACCTTGTTCAAACTCCAGGCTCTCTTCATCAACCGGCTTACCAACTTCTTCAGGATCGGGCTCGGTATATGGTTGCGCATCGGCCACCTCTCCTCCGGTTCCTGCCAAGCCACCACTGGAACCAAGGTTACCGTCTATTGGTCCGGTAATCGAATTAAGCATCGACTGTACCAGCGATCCCGGTCCGGCGGCGTATAGTCCGACATACCCTCCGGGGCTGCCTAAACCAGGGCCATCGGGGTGATACAAGTGGGCCCAATTGAATTCCTCTTCAGCTTCTGGCGTTGCCAGAGTCAGCGGTGTGGTCGCATCGGGTTCCGGATTGCTCGGTGCTGCTGGTTCCTCCACAACCCCGAGGGTAAACTCTTCAAAGTTCAGCCAATTATCAGGACTGGCAAGGCCTGGATACGTCGCCCAGCCATTTGCAGGAGTCCCGTTGATGGTCACATCGTCGGTGTAATAGCCTGTGAGTGTGTCGTTTCCGGGACCACCATTCATGATGTTGAGAACACTTCCCTGGTGATAGGTGATCTGGTCATCACCCCACAGGGTAAAGACTGCATTGACGGTCGCTGATGAATCGATGGTAATGATGTCATCCCCCAAGGTTCCGAGAATAATTACTCCTTCGAAATTGTCCCAGGTATCAGAACCACCAGGGTATGCGCCTGTGCCTGATGAGACAATCCCCGAACCGTCTCCGGAGATGGTAACATTGTTATAGATTGCTGCTAACAGGTCTCTGCCATTACCACCGTCGACATCAACGGGATTTGAGCCGGTTATGCTGCCCTGAGTGAATATAACGATATCACTGCCACCACCACCTTGGATGGAGCCTGCAACTCCATCAGTGTTCAGTGTGACAGGAAGTGGAATCGGAAGCGGAGGCAACGGTCTGCCAAGCAACGTACTCAGGTTCAGGTTTGCGATAACGTCTCTTCCAGAACCGCCGTTAATCGCACCAGCGACGGACCCGATATTACCGATCAGATCGGTGCCGCCATTACCCCGGATATCATTACCGACAGTGCCCGCGTTACCAATCAGATCAAATCCTGCCCCACCTGCCATGTTGTTTCCAACAGTACCAAGGTTTAGCATCAGATCGGTACCGCCTCTGCCTGTCATGTTGCCACTAATCGTACCCAGATTGAACATCATATCCCGATCAGCGCCGCCGCTGACGTTCCCATCAACACTGCCACGGTTCATTATACGATCATTGCCATCACCACCTTGGATATTGCGAGTGACAGTACCAGATTCTACATTGTCGATGATATCGTTGCCTTCCCCACCTCGCAGATGTCCGCCAACCTGGCCATGATTGGTTATCGTATCATTGCCCTGTCGGCCATTAACGTTGTGGGCAACAGAGCCTCTATTGGTAATGGTGTCATTTCCGGAATTACCAATGATATACCCCAGAGTTCCAGTGAGTGTATTGACAATGGTGTCATTACCACTACCGCCAAATATCTCACCAAAGTCTGTAGAATCGAGCTCACCATGATTGGTGATGGTATCGTCACCTGCGCCACCGTCCAGGCCGTAATAGGCATATCCACGGTTAGTGATTGTGTCATCTCCACCACCGCCAAAAACCATACCGATATCGCCGGTCGCACTATTGAAAATCGTGTCGTTGCCGCCACCACCATCAAGTGCTTCCTCTACATAACCGCGGTTAGTAATGTTATCGGCCCCACTATTACCCAGAATGGCAAACGCATCACCGGTTGCGCTGTTGGTGATTGTATCGTCACCCGCGCCACCGCTGATAATTGCTGCAACCAACCCCCGGTTGATTATCGTGTCATTGTCTGCGCCGCCACGAATCGTAAGACTCATACCGGTTGCACTATTGGTGATCGTGTCGTTACCACTGCCACCTTCAATATCTTCAATCACTACGCCTGCATTGAAGATGGTGTCATCGCCACCATTACCTTCAATATCATCACCGACACCACCTCGATTGGTAATAGTGTCTGCACCGCCATTACCCTGGATATCATCGTCTACGGTTCCCCGGTTGATGATGGTATCATCACCGCCACCGCCTTCGATATCGTTGGTGACATATCCGGCCGTTCTATTGGTTATGGTATCGTTACCCGTACCGCCAAGAATGTCATACACCTGACCCGCATTGCTAATCTCGTCCTCACCACCGTTTCCTTCAATGTTACCAGCGACGGTTCCACTGTTAACAATGGTATCAGCTCCACCATTACCCTGGATATCGTCATCGACCGTGCCACGGTTGGTGATATGATCCATTCCGCCACCACCTCCGATATCATTACCGATGGTTCCGGTCAAACGGTTGGTAATTGTATCTCTGCCAGCGCCGCCAAGGATATCGTGGCCAATCTGTCCGTGATTAACAATCGTATCGAGACCATCATCACCGGTCACATCAATTCCGACGCTCCCCCTATCGGTAATGGTGATGGTATCGTTTCCGACACCTCCCTCAATGTTTTGAGAGACTGATCTCGTATTTTCGATGGAGTCATTGCCACCCCCACCGAGAATACTGCCTGTTACCCAGCCGCGATTTATGATCGTATCGTCACCACTGTTGCCTTGAATACCATTATCGACTTGGACGATATTGGTTATGGTATCTGCGCCGCCATTACCTTGGATAGTACCATAGACAACGAAATCGTTTCTGATGGTATCCCTACCACTCCCACCTTGGATATCATAGGCAACCGAGGCTACCGGCCTGTTGTTAATAATGTCATTTCCATCACCACCATAGATCCAGCTAATGTGGCCAGAATTATTAACGGTGTCGTCACCTTCTCCGCCATCTATGGTCAGGTCTGCAGTGATCCCGCCCCAAACCCTGATATCGTCAGAACCCTGCTGTCCATTTAACAGAATACTCGCCCCAAAAGTGGATGAGAGAGTCTGGACGACAATACTATCGTCACCATCTCCTGCATTGATGGTCAAACTGTTCGTCGGATTGAGGAATGTAACAACCTCTCCCGCAGTTGAGTCGACGGTGGTCGTACCCGAGCCACCATCGGTCACTGTAATTGTTTCAGTGACACCACTGTAGTTCAGCGTGACATCTGTTGCAGTGATGGAAGCGGTGATCGGTTCAAGGCCGGTATAATTGATGGTTTGGCCGTCAAGTACAACGGAGCCGTCGTTAGCATTATCGAAATTGTAGGTTGTTTCGAAAAAGCTGCCACCCGCAAGGTTCATACTATCGCCACTTCCCGATCCAGACTGGGAGCCACCGTTAAAGGTGATGTCGGTCAGGATAGTGCCACTCGAAAAATCAACATTTAAAGTGTCGTCTCCACCCTCGCCATTGATATTAAGGAGTGTGCCAAACCCCTCTCCCAGGCTGTGGATATTTATGATGTCGTCAGAATCACCAGTCAACAAAGTCAACGATGCTATGTTACTGGTATTATAAAGGAGGAATGTTTCAGAAAAACCAGTGCAGGATATTACTGTAACCGTTGGATCGTTGGTATCTTGATATAGATCGAATACTTTGTCGCCGGCAAGATTAAACTGTAAGCTCATATGTTGGTCCGTATTATAACCAAAATCTATGTGTATGGGCTCCAGGTTCTGATAACTGATAATAGTTCCATCAAGATTAAAAGAGCCATCGTGGGCATTCTCTGAAATTGAGGTAAAATCATCTGCCGAGACCGCTTTTAATTCTAGGACATCTCCATCAGCAGTATCATTGTCACCACCATCGTAAATGATGTCCCTGCTGAAGTCCCCCGTGGAAAAATCAACGATCAGTCGATCGTCCCCACCTTTCGTGTTGACGATGATATTACCGGTAAAGCTCGAATTCCCAAGTGAAACCGACACCAGGTTGCTTCCTGCACCGGTAGCACCTACGATAGAGGTGGTCATGATGTTGTTTGGATCGTAGATGAATACTGAGCTGCCATCCGTGCTTAACGTGATGTTATCCCACGTCCCGGTGTCATTGACGTCGGTAATGACGAGGTTACCTGAGTCATCAATGGTAACTTCTGTTTCAGCTGTAGAAAGGGATGTCGCGTCGCTTGAAAAAGAAGCAGCTTCGATTGTGCCACTGCTTTTCTCCAATACCCAGTTCTCACCCGGTGCTGAACCGGTTGAATCGGTTGATGCCGCAACATCAGCTCCGGTTATTTCTGAGAGCTCTGAGATAAAGTCTGTGCCACTTTGCTCATTCCCAACATGGCATCCATACAGGAGGATATCTCCTTCAGTCGTAAGAGATGCTCCCCATTGCTGAAGCTGATCCCGGTAGTCCTCAATGTTCCCTGCATCAAGCTCACTATTGCCGAGCGTCACGCTCCCTGAACTGCCGTGAGACATGATGTGAAGTGACTCGACATCATCATGATTTTGCAGAATAGTTGTAATTTGCTCAACACCATCCTGCTCGCTGTCCAACACATAAACGGTTGCCTGATTATCCAGGTTATCCTTAATCGTTTGGCTATCCTCTACACCACCATCGATTATGACGATTGAGGATGATTGATCATCCGATTCTGTATCTGCAGCTGTCACAGGGGCAGCGTTGTCGTCTTGAGGTTCACCAGATTCATTAGTACCCGATGTTTCCTGACCCGGTTCGACTGATGCCGGTTCAGGCTGTGGTCCTGAATCTGCAGCAGGAGGTGACGATTGAGGATCGTTCGCAGTTTCAGTCGGCGTTGATTGAGGCGTCTCTGCAGATGATGATTCAGCGGGCGGAACAGGGTCTGGAATGATAAGTGGATCTGATGCAGTCGCGCCATCCGGGGTAACAGGTTCAACCGGAACATCAACCATAGTCGCTGCCGCTGCACCATCAAAGAGATATCTGGGCTCAAGCGCGAGCATCAGACTCCCCCGATTTGCATTCTGTTCTGAATGAACCGATTGGCCGTGCGTATGGATTCGATTACTTCTTTTCCCCTTGCTGCCGAAAAATGCCATTTTTCTTCCCCCTGAAATATACGAAAATCACCTGTAGCCGTTGCAAATATGACAAATTTGACACGATAAAGCAACAGTTCGACCCGTTTTACCGGAAAATATTTCCGCAGACGCGGTCTTCATTTTTTCCGGAGTTCCGGATAATTGGCAACAACCACCCTGATTAAGTGAGTGGTAACTGGTGGTTAGGGTCCTGAATACTTCTTACCCTGAAAATGATCGCTGCCCATTCTAGAGTTTTGCAAATCCCATTCCTGACTTGTCGTATTGAGATTCGGTGAGGGGTTTGATGCACTGCATCCTGCAAAAATCTGACAAGAGCTCTAAGCTCTCTTTCCCTTTTA
>QZLB01000169.1 GCA_004796425.1 Desulfobulbaceae bacterium
ATGGCAACTCTTCAAGAGATTAACTACCGCGGGTTGTATAATTTTGAACCAAAAGGAAAACCAAAACATAATGATTCGATTCATCTCGCTGCTGAGTTCTACTCAACAATGAACTCTCTCCCATAAGCCTGCGGATCCTGTTGACTAAGTTTAAATGTTAATAGAAACCGAAGAGTGCGTTCAATTTATACCCTCCACCAAGCCAGGTGATAGTGATACTTAATAGTAGAAATAATTTGGCGGAAGTCCATGGGAATTGAACCCACCTACAGGCTATTAACCCGCTACACCGGATTTGAATTCTGATAATCAGAAAACCGGGGTCTGACCCCTGTTTCGCACACACACCGCAACCCGATTTGACAAAGCGATCGGTTGGCCCATATACTATGAGACATGACAGTTCATTGTGCTGCAAGTAGCCATCATGACGGGGAATTGTAGTACAATAGTAATAAAAGGTGTACCCCCATCAAAATAAATAGTCAGGTATCAAACTTCACGATGGAGAACGCAATTAATGAATTTGTTAAAAAAACTCATTCCCAAACGTGTAAAAACTCGACTGCTTACGACACTCGCAATCCTGATCACCCTGATCGTGGTTGTACCAAGTTATTTTTCATATAAAACGACCATCAACAATACCGAACAGCGACTCGAGGTGGAACTAAGGGCAACGATTGCTCAGGTGCTCGATGAGATAACCACCCAGAATGCCGAACGGCTTAGGCTGATTGCCTATTCGGTTGCAAGCATGCCTTCAATACAGGACAACCTGCAATTTCAAAGTCGTTCGGATCTGCAAGATATCGCAATGCCACTGTTTGAAAATCTCAAACAGAAGACCGAGCTCAACGTATTTCATTTTCACCTGCCCCCGGCCACATCGTTTCTGAGGTTGCAAAAACCAGAGAAATTCGGAGATGATCTATCCAGCTTTCGCAAGACGGTGGTCCAGGTGAATGCAACCCAAAGTGATGCGGTTGGTATTGAAGCTGGAGTAGCCGGGCTTTCGGTACGAGCCGTCGTCCCCGTTCTCTACCTTAACAAAAAGCACACCGGTTCCGTTGAATTCGGAGCACCGCTTAACGACGGACTTCTTGGCCGGGTCAAAGAACAGATTGGTAATGACATTTCTTTGATCGTGCCAGATGGTAATGGTTTCAGGTACCAGGCAAAGACTCACAACCTAACCATTCCTGAAAAAAAATATCCGTTTCTCAAAAAGGTGATGAATGCGGACAAAGTATTTGTGCAACGGGTCAACAAAAACAACAAGAAGCTGTTAACCGCTTATACTCCTGTGAAAGATTATTCCGGAAACGGAGTCGGTGTACTGGCTATTCCTCGAGACATTGGGGAAATGCTTAACGCTGCTCAACGCTCAGCGCTCTATTCAGCAGGACTTGGCCTAATTGCTTTGCTGTTCATCCAACTATTTGTCTATCTACTGTTCGTCAAGTTGATCGACCGCCCCATCAACCGATTCACCTCGCTGCTTGAATCCGCCAGTCGGGGAAATCTAAACCAGGATATGGACATGAATGGAGTATCAGCTCTGAACTGCTCAGAGCTGATGCAATGCAACAAGGAAAGTTGTTCGATGTACGGAAAAAGTGGCTACTGTTGGGAGGAATCGGGATCCGCAGCGGCTCAGATAGAGTGCCCTAAGATTCTGGAAGGTGAGTATAAATCCTGTTCAGAATGTAAAGGAGTCTTCAGAAATGCAGTTACCGACGAATTTTCCGAACTAAGTGCCTATATGCATGCCTTCATTAATAATGTGCGCAGACTGGTTCGCGACATAAACACCAACAGCAACAATTTGAATAATGCCTCGGTTACCTTGGCAGGCACCTCTGAATCAATTGACACTGGGTCAACCGACTCTGCTGCAAAGACCGAGAGTGTTGCGGCAGCTGCTGAAGAAATGAGCTCAAATATGGCATCAGTTGCTGCTGCAACCGAGCAAGCCGCTGCCAATGTGCAGATGATGACGACCGCTACCGAAGAAATCACAGCCACGGTCAATGGCATCCAGGATGCTACCGTGAACGCTCAGTCGATTACCGGAGCGGCTGTTGAACAGGCCGGTGATATATCCCAAAAGGTGGATGATCTTGGCAGTGCAGCCGAAGATATTGGCAAAGTGACTGAAACAATCGCAGAAATATCAGATCAGACTAACCTTCTGGCCCTTAATGCCACAATCGAAGCAGCCCGGGCTGGGGAGGCCGGCAAAGGATTTGCAGTCGTCGCCAATGAAATCAAGGATCTGGCCAAGCAAACCGCCGAGGCAACGGGAGAGATCAAACAGCGAATTGATGGCATTCAATCTTCCACCGAAGTAACGGTGGATGGTATCAAGAAAATCTCCGAAATCATCACAGAGATCGATACTATCGTCTCCGGTATCGCCACTTCCCTGGAAGAACAGAGTGAAACAATGACCGAGCTGACTACAAACATAGTCCAGGCTGGCGAAGGAATTGGTGAAGTCTCTGAGAATGTGGCCCAGAGTTCCTCAGTCTCCCAGCAGATTTCAGCCGAGATCGCCGAGGTAAACCGCGCGGTCAATGGAATTTCTGATGAGACCGGCCAGGTCCGCAAGAATGCAGATGAACTGCGTGAGTTGTCGGAGACACTGAAAGAGCTGATTGAAAAGTTCTCCGTATAATCAAAACCGAGCCTACGTAGTAGTGCCAATAGGAATCTGGCAAGATTTAGTAAAAACCGCCCAATCAAGATAGGGGTTTAGAATTTCATGGGTCGTGGGATGTGGGTTGAAGATCGGCTTGCTGCGAGATATCGGCCATGTAAGAAATGAGCGTGATACGAACCCAATTACCCCTGGCCGACTATCCCAGACAGATTATTTTATTCACTCAACCGTACCTTTATCACCTTCATCTTTATGGATTTGTCGGTGGTGTCGATCATTAACCATCCTCATTGCCCCGCAGATACTATTCAATGGCAGGAGGTCATGGTAACTCTTCAAGAGATCACCTACCACGGGCTTTATAATCTTGAACCAAAAGGAAAACCAAAACATAATGATTCGATTCATCTCGCTGCTGAGTTCTGCTCAACAATGAACTCTCTCTTATAAGCCTGCCGATCCTGTTGATTAAGTGTAAATGTTAATAGAAATCGAAGAGTGCGTTCAATTTATACCCTCCACCAAGCCAGGTGATAGTGATACTAAATAGTAGAAATAATTTGGCGGAAGTGCATGGGAATCGAACCCAAAGTGCATTTTGCAAAATATTGAATTCACAACCAATACACGACATATTTTCAGATCCGGGCTCGACTTGGGCTCGAGCAAAGAATGATTCTTGTCATATAATATTTCCAAGTACCATCCCCAAGACTAGCTTTCTAGCCGGATTTCCAAATATCCAACTTTGCTGACAACAAATTCTAGACTGATTTCGTACATTCTCAGATTGAGAGTAGACACCGATTTTTCACACGCAGTTTCATTGAATTGAGATGATGGATAAGGTCACCTAATAAAATCCCTTTTTATTATTAGGAATTAAGAATTTTGTAGGCAACTACAAAGGCACCATCAAGGATCGCAAACTTAAGTATGGTTTTAGAGGCAGT
The DNA here is from genome assembly GCA_004796425.1 of Desulfobulbaceae bacterium. Taxonomy (GTDB): domain Bacteria; phylum Desulfobacterota; class Desulfobulbia; order Desulfobulbales; family Desulfocapsaceae; genus MADRE3. The sequence continues at coordinate 3,619 of QZLB01000169.1, forward strand.
TAAGTCTCTTTGAGCCAATTAAACCCATTAGGAAAAACACAGATTCATCATGGCGCAGTACTTATTCCTTGTCTAGGCCATCAACAATAATCGCTCCCATTGATGCGGGCATTGAGATTATTATCAAACGTTTAAGTGCGATAACAGGCTCTGATACTATTGGAAATTTGTCGATAGAGAACAGGATGAGCGCGACGATGCAGCCTGTGATGAAATAAGCAATGATAATACGGACAACAAAGACAGTTATTCTATTTTCTACTTCACCTTGAAAAATAGTTTGATAAGTAAAAAAGGACAAAAAAATTATAGATAATACAAAAAGAAATACCAGATTTGCCTTAGGTAGGGACTCACCGAGTTTCCAGGCCTCTTCTGAGAAAGAGATTGGTACTGCAATTGCAAAAGCGCCAATGGATATCTGGCTAATGTCTTCTAAATTTAAGTATAAGGTCATTTGTGAACCTCACTCAGGTATGCTGGCCGCAACCACAAGATTTTTACCCCTTTCCTTGGCTTCATATAAAGCATTGTCCGCAGAACGTATCAAATCCATAGGTGTTTTCAGGAGGTCGCTTGACTGGCTTACACCGATACTAACAGTGACAGAAAAGTTGTTAAATTGAGTTTTTTCTATAGACTCTCGAATGCGTTGGGCAGCATTCAATGCTTTTTTCAGGGAAATCCTTGGCATTATAATTGCCAACTCTTCTCCACCATACCTGACTGCCGTATCCATCTCACGAACAGAACTATTGAGCAGAGTGCCAAGCTTGTTTAGTACGGTATCCCCCTCTTGGTGACCATATCTGTCATTTATCTTCTTGAAGTCATCAATATCAAGCATAAGGAGACATAATGGAGAGCGTGTTCTGTTGGCCTCATCGATTTCTTTATTTAAGATTACATCAAAGACTTCACGAACATATAAGCCAGTCAGTTCATCCTTTGTAGTTGCCTCAGCAACAAAGTTGCTTTTTCGTTCTTCAATAATTAACGGATCAGATAATTCATTTTTGATATTGGATAAATAATCCAGTGAAGCTACTGCGATACCAACTTGCCTCCCAAGGTTGTTATTCAGGCTCTTCATGTGGGCAACAATAGCGTTCCATAATAACTTTGCTTCTGTTTCAGTGTACCTTTCATGGGTAAGGGACATCAGAATAGTTGAGTACAAGCAATCTTTGTAGCGAATCTCATACTCTTGAATACGTTTCCTATTATTGGCTAATCTTACGATATCTTCTAAAGAAAGGATATTGTCTTCAACTTCAATAATATCTTCTATCTGATAATTAGGGCTCGGTTTATCCTTCATCTAACCACTTTGAATATTCTGTTTTTTTGCTAATGAAAGAGCAATATGATGTGGATCTTACCTGTAAAATTATCATACTATCAGTATTGAAAAGATTAAGAGGTTCTTTGTAGATAAAGGTGTCATCCATCTTTGTGTCTCTACCAGTAGTACGGTAACTTGAAGTGATCGAAGATTGATTTTTCAAAATCGCGGTGAACTGGTATGTTTGAATCATACTCTGGACAACTCTCTATTTGTTCTCTTGTCATTTTCATTTCCAGAGAACCTTCTGCCCAATCGACCGATTCGACCCAGTTTGGATGAACAACCACTCGTTTCCCGTCAGCTATCCATTTGCTTGTATCTATCACCAGATATCTTATACACCAACTATTCTTATCAATAAGAAAATCCTCGACATGGCCTATTTCCTCATCACGCGCATGAACTTTATAACCAGATACCTCTTTGGTTGACCTGAGGTTCGAGATTTTTTCACCTGACGCTTCTATTTCCAAGAGTTCTTTTTCTGATGATTCAAGTGTATGGGGATGGGCAGCTTGGCCTAGTATCTCGGACCCGCCCCAGTAATCAGGCCAGTTGTAGTATCTATTAAAGAATACCTCATATTGGCGTGAGACAGGAGCATCGGAGTCGAGCGGGGGAGAATTTTTCACTTGTTCCTTCAATAAATCTATATTTAAGATATGCGTAACCACGTCAATTTTATTTACCGAATTCGGTGATATCAACACCTTTCTACCCAGCAACCAGTTGCGGGTATTTACTACTAGGTATCGAACAATCCAGGCATTGTCGTCGAAAAGAAAATCGTGACACTTGCCTATGCTTCCATCACTGGCTCCAATGTCGAATCCATCGAGAAAACTGGCACTGTATAGGTTTATTTCTGTTTCCATGCTATCCTCCCATAAAGTAATACTCGTACAAATTAAGATGGCTTCAACTCTGGAGAAGTACGAATCAAAGGATATTCCTTTTCAAGTCCTATAACATTCATCTCCTTTTTGAATAACGGTGGAGACTCTAAATAGCTAATAATGAGATGCGTGATGCTCTTCAGAGAATCTAAATGAACCCGTTCGTATCCATGTGAAGCATCTAATCCAAAACATATCAGAGCTGTTCTAATATCATTGCCGGCTTCAAGGGCAGCGGCTGCATCACTCCGATAATGTAAAAAGACATCACGGCTGAACTCGATGTTTTCTTCAATGCAAATATCTATTAGCTGTTTGGTCAGGTGAGCGTCAAAGGGGCCGCTTGAATCCATTTTGGCGATGGTAACCCCGAATTCGCATGTGTTTTGACCGGGAGCGATAGTACCGTTATCTATGGAGACCATTTCAGCCACATTTCCCCGTAATACATGTGAGGCACCTATGCCGATTTCTTCTGATATCGTGAACAATAACGAGCTATTTAAGGCAGGGAGAATATCGTTTACCCTCATAGACTGAACAGCCGCCAGCATCGATGCCACACCAGCCTTGTCATCAAGAAAACGGGAATTAATAAAACCACTTTCGCTGATGTCCAATTGGTGATCAAAAGAAATAAAGTCACCCACACGAAGGCCTCTCTCCCATAGACAACTCATAGACATGACACGCTCATCAACACGTACCTCCAAATTTTCCCAGCTGGAGGGTTGCTTGTCAACTTCCGTATCATAGGTGTGGCCCGAAGCTTTAAGAGGTAGAACTGTCCCAGATGTTGTTTTATTTCCATCCGAGTGAATTGTTACACGAGCTCCTTCAGCAAATCTGGGTGACCAGTTTCCTATGGGTACGATACTAAGTCTCCCATTTGTTTTAATGCTTTTTACCATTGCGCCTAAGGTATCAAGATGGCTGACAATGGCTCTTCGTGGTTTCACAGCCTGCCCTTTTAATATTGCTCTTATCGCACCACGTCTTGTGAGCTCATACTGAATTTGGAGGGCGTCGAGTTCATCGCATACCAGCCTCACGATATCGTCCGTCATTCCGCTTGGACTCGGAATATTCATAAGCCGGGTTAGAACATCAAGTAAATACTTTTCGTCAACTAGATTTTTCATTAGTTATTGTGCTGAAAGGCGTGTTTGAGGGAAGAGGAGATCAATAAATTTTTCAGCGGTAGGTTGGGGTTCATGGTTCGCCAATCCTGGTCTTTCGTTTGCTTCTATGATGACATAATCTTCCCCTTCTACGGAAGGTACAAGGAAATCGAAGCCAACAACTGGAATCTCTAGCTCTCTAGCCCCAGTAATTGCCGCTTCAATAAGGTTGGGGTGGAGACTTGATGTAACATCGTGAATGGTTCCACCTGTATGAAGATTAGCTGTTTTTCTTACTCGAATAACCTTGCCTTTTGGGAGGATCTCGTCAAGTGAATATTCTTCCGACTCCACGCAACGCTGTGTTTCTTCATCGAGCGGAATTTTACTCTCTCCCCTAGTGGCTTTCGCCCTTCGCCTACTCTGCTTTTCTATTAATTCTGCTATGGAGTGAGTACCGGTTCCACAAATAGATGCTGGTCTTCTCACTGCAGCAGCGACCACTTCTTCATCGATAACAATAATTCTGAGATCCTCACCGTGAACGTACTCTTCCATTATTACTTTGTCACAAAGCTGTGAAGCCTTGGCAATGGCATATTTCACATCATTTTCTTTTCTTAAATCGACATAGACCCCTTCACCCTGCTCACCTTTGGCTGGTTTGATTACCACACTGCTATACGTTGCGAGAAAAGCTTTGATATCCGTAGATTCAGTAACAACAACCTGGGACGGAGTCTTTAGACCTGCACCTTCTAAGACTTTTCTGGTGACCGCTTTGTCGTCACAGCGACTCATCGCTACCGCACTGGTCAACTCAGACAATGATTCTCTGCATGTAACAGAACGTCCACAAAATGAGAGCCTGAAAAAACCATTTTCTGCATCCAGTATTTCGATTCCAATGCCTCGTCTTCTCGCCTCGTCTATTATTATTCCAGCGTAGATATTCACTTTCCCGTCAGGTTCCGGGCCGGTAAACAATGGTTCATTGATATAATTTTTGGTTTTGATGCAGTATACTGGGACTTGTTTGAAACCCAGTTTGTTATAAAGTGCCTTGGCCTCTTTATTGGTATACATTACTGATAGGTCGATAAATCTTCTTCCCTTCTCCATAAAGAGTAATATCAACTCCCGGACAAGCGTTTCACCTATTCGAGGTATTCTGCATTGTTTATCAACAGCTAAGGCCCAGAGGCTTGAGCCGTTATCGGGATCGCCAAATGCCTGAAAGTGGTCGACTCCTGTGATGGCCCCTACAATTGTGCCACTATTCAGTTCTTCTGCAACAAGTACAGTAATAGCTGTATTTTGTAGCGCATTGCTATAAAACCCTTCATACGTTGGCACCATTCCCCACGCATGGTAAATCGCGTTAATTGCGGCCTCGTCATCATCTGATTCCACTTCTCGGATTTTTATCCCATGAATCTTCAGGCATTTTCCACTGTAATTTTGAAAGTCAAGTCGATATGTAATTGATGGATCAAGGAAAAGTTCTTGTGGCGCATATGAAATTACGACATGTGGGTCGCGCACATACATGGCAATATCTCTACGCCCTCTTTCTTCCTGGCGAATAACGTCAGCAAGTTTTTCCGGGTCGGAAAAGGTTTGGCCAAAAATCAAACGACCCCAACCACAGTCTGCTGTGGCCTCTTTTGTTAACCTGTTCGTTTCTGACTCTGGAGGTGGCTCACCCCAATGTTTCAACGATGACATGCAATTTGGATCATATGGATTGTTGCACTCTTTTTTTGATGAGTTCTCGTCACTATTCTCCATGATTAAACTCCGTGAGTTTGCAGCCACATCTCAAGCAGAGCAACCTGCCAGAGTTTTGAGCCACGTAATGGTGTAATGTGTTCCTTTGGTTCAGAAAGCAACGTGTTGATGTACTCCTGTTTATACAGCTTGCGTTTTCTTGCCACATTGTTGGTCAGGGTTTCTCTGACGAGCTCAAGGTATGGCCCTTCGATATGCTTGAGAGCGGGGACAGGGAAGTATCCCTTGGGCCGATCGATTACATCATCAGGAACAACCTGGCGTGCTGCCTCTTTTAAGATCCATTTTCCTTTATCCCTAACCTTCAGGTCAGCTGGGATGGTTCCGGCAAACTCTACAAATTCATGATCCAGGAATGGTACTCGTGCCTCAAGGCTCCAGGCCATTGTCATATTATCAACCCGTTTTACTGGGTCATCAGCCAACATGACTGTTGTATCCAAGCGGAGTGCTTTGTCGACGGGATGATCGGCACCGGGTTTGGCAAAAAAATCAGTTACAAACTCTTTGCTGAAATCATCGTAGACGAAATCATCGTTTACTGTGCTCCTGAACTCCTGTTGATCTCGATCGAAAAATGCTTTGCAATAATCTGAAACAGGATCTGAGCTCGATCGTAACGGACGGTACCAGTGATACCCGCCGAAAACCTCATCTGCTCCTTGGCCGCTTTGAACCACTTTAACGTGCTTTGCCACTTCTTGTGAAAGGAGGAAAAAGCCGACGTTATCGTAACTAACCATCGGTTCAGACATGGCCAACACTGTGTCAGGGATGGTCTGCAGTAAATTTGCAGAAGGCACAAAGATCTGGTGATGATCAGTGTCAAAATGACGGGCAATGAGATCTGAGTAATAAAATTCATCACCGTTTTCACCACCTGCCGCTTCAAATCCAACAGAAAATGTATTGAGCCCGTTTTGTCCTTCTTCGGATAACAAACCAACTAGCAAACTTGAATCAACACCTCCAGAAAGAAGGACGCCTACCGGTACATCGGCAACCATTCTCCGCTTAACAGCTTTACGCAACTCGTCTAGCAAAAGCTCCATCCATTCCTGCTCAGAATAGCAATGCTGGTGCTTCTCTTGATGCATGTTCAACTGCCAGTAGGTTGTATCTTTGAAGGTGCCATCCTTTTTGTACTCTCGAAGAGTTGCGGGTGGTAACTTACTTATCCCTTTTACTATGGTATGTGGAGCCGGAACTACCGCATGCCAGTGAAGATAATGATGAAGTGCAACCGGATTTATCTCTGTGTTAAGGCCCTCATTTCCGAGGAGAGCAGGCAATGAAGAGGCAAAGCGTAAGGATCTCTCACGGTCGTCGAGGTAGAGAGGCTTAATACCTAGTCGATCGCGGGCAAGGATGATTTTTCCTGAATCTCTTTCATGAATAGCTAGAGAAAACATTCCGTTTAAATGATGGACAAATTCTTTACCCCAGGCGTGGTAGGCTTTAAGAATGACCTCAGTATCTCCTTGTGAGAAAAATTGATACCCTTTGTTTCGTAGTTCAGTTTTTAATTCCTTGTAGTTGTATATGCAGCCATTAAAAACAATATCAAGGCCAAGAAAAGGGTCGCTCATCGGTTGTCGTGATTGATCACTTAAATCAATAATTTTCAAGCGACGATGCCCCAGGCATACCCTTCCCTGCATGAGTGTGCCCATTGCATCAGGACCGCGTTGGGCCATTTTTTTTGTCATTTCCTCGACCGTAGCTAAAGACGCTGGTGAGTCATCAAAACGAATCTCACCGCATATTCCGCACATGTTTTCCCTCTTTTTTTTGTTATTTGATGGTCTTTTTTCCCTGTTAAGTTTGAAGGGTTGCGTCTCATAAGTTCGTACTTTGAGCAGTGCACGCGGCAACCGATCTTACTGTACTATTGCACATGCCAATGCATATGTTAATTGATGTCAAAGTAATATTTTCTGACTTCTTGGCGTGCGTGGAGGTAA
>QZLB01000142.1 GCA_004796425.1 Desulfobulbaceae bacterium
ACCACCATGACCCTGCGCGAGATGGAATTCAGATTTGAGACCTACCCGCCAAACTGTATTCTTGCCGAAGAATCATTCACCGATTTGATAGACGAAGCTCTGGCTAAAACCAATTCCCAACCGAAAATTAAAATTGTCCGGGGCAAGAAAGACGGTTGGATCAGCTATGCTGACCTGACGCTGGAGCCAACCGAAGCAGAACCGGCTAAAACCAAAAGCACCGATATGCTTTTCTGCTTTTTCACTTCGGGTACCACCGGTTTACCAAAGCGGGTCGGCCATACCGCAACATCTTATCCCGTCGGACATCTTTCCACCTCGGTAATGATCGGCATTAAACCGGATGATATTCATCACAACCTGGGAGCCCCCGGGTGGGCCAAATGGGCCTGGAGCTCATTTTTCGCACCGTTCAACGTCGGTGCCACTGCCTCCGGTTTCAATTTCACCGTGCTGGACGGTATGAAATATCTGCAGGCGGTTACCGAAAATAAAATTTCGATGTTCTGTGCACCGCCAACTGCCTGGCGTATGTTTATCAATCAGGACACCTCAAGTCTCGACTTCTCCAACCTTAGACAATCGGTTGGAGCGGGAGAACCCCTGAACCCGGAAGTGATTTCTCAATGGAAGAAACTTACCAATACCGAAATCAGGGATTTTTATGGCCAGACCGAGTCGACTGCTATGATCGGTAATGCGCCATGGATGAATGGAAAAATGAAGAGCGGGTCTTTCGGTCGGCCGTCTTTCATGTATGACGTCGCCCTCGTCGATGATGATGGGGTTGAAATTGGTGTGCCGAACGAACCGGGACATATTGTGGTCAGGTTGGATCGCTGGCGGGCGCTGGGACTCTTTACCGAGTACATTGGTAATCCCGAAAAAATGGCCGGAGTATTCATTAACAATTATTATTATACCGGCGACCGGGCATCGATCGACGAACATGGCTATTGGTGGTTTGTCGGCCGGAGTGATGATGTGATCAAATCATCAGATTTCAGGATCGGTCCCTTCGAGGTCGAAAGCGCCTTAATGGAGCATGCTGCTGTTGCCGAAACCGCCGTTGTCGGCGTACCGGATGAAAAGCGCCATCAATTGGTTAAAGCCTTCGTTATCCTCAAAGAAGGACATGAGCCATCAGAGGATCTCGCCTTTTCACTTTTCAAGCACACGATTGATATACTGGCAAAATTCAAGATTCCGCGAATTATTGAATTTGTACCGGAAGTTCCGAAAACACTCAGCGGCAAAATTCGCAGGGTGGAACTCAGAGAACGTGAAATTGAGAGAATTGAAAAAGACAAGACAGCCGAGAACCGGGAATACTTTTACTGGGATTTTCCTGCACTCAGCTCCAAGAAATAACAATAAACCTGGTATCGTAACCGTAGCAGGTTACGATACCAGGATAGTAAACGAACAAACCAGAATCATACCCAAAAAAGGAGTAGAACCTCATGGATTTTCAATTGACTGAAGAGCAAAGCCTGATCAGAGATATGGTCAGGGATTTTGCCGAATCTGAGGTAAAACCTTCAGCAGGTCAAAGAGATGAGGAAGAACTATTTGATCGGCCGCTGATGTTCGATAGACTGGCCGAACTTGGCTTAACCGGAATCGTTTTTCCAGAGGAATATGGTGGAGCCGGAGCCGATTATATATCCTATGCAATTGCGGTGGAAGAGCTATCCAGGGTTTGTGCCTCAACCGGGGTAACCCTGTCCGCCCACCTCTCCCTCGGGGCAAATCCGATTTATCTGTTCGGTAGCGAGGAACAGAAACAGCGTTTTTTGAAGCCCATGGCTGAAGGAACATGGATGGGAGGTTTTGGTCTTACCGAGCCTTCTGCCGGCTCTGATGCGGGAGGAACCAAAACCACCGCAGTCAAACAGGAAGATCACTGGGTACTAAACGGGACCAAAATATTCATCACCAATGGTGGCGATGCAGAAGTTTATGTCGTTTTAGCCCGGACCGACAAGGAAGCGCAAAAGCACCACGGGATCAGTGCCTTTATCGTTGAGAAAGGAACCGAAGGATTCAGCTTTGGTAAGAAAGAGAAGAAGATGGGAATTCGATCTTCACCAACGATGGAACTGGTATTCGAGAACTGCAAAGTACCCGCACAAAATCTGTTGGGTGAAGAAGGTGCTGGCTTCAAAATAGCCATGAAAACCCTCGATGGCGGCAGGATTGGAATCGCCGCTCAAGCGCTTGGCATCGCCCAGGGAGCGCTTGAAGAAGCCGTGGCCTATGCCAAAGAACGGAAGCAGTTTGACACCCCGATTGCAAAATTTCAAGGCATCCAGTTTCAACTTGCCGACATGGCAACCCAGATAGAGGCTGCTCGTTTGCTTGTATACCAGGCCGCACATCGCGCCAGCGCCGGGCTCTCTTACTCCACTCAATCCGCAATGGCCAAATTGATGGCCAGCGAAACGGCCATGAAAGTTACAACCCAGGCAGTTCAGATCCTGGGCGGTTACGGCTACACCAGGGAATTTCCGGTGGAGCGCATGATGCGAGATGCTAAGATCACCGAAATTTATGAGGGTACCAGCGAAGTCCAACGGTTGGTAATTGGCAACAGTTTGACGCGCTAAAATGATCGTGTCTAAAGCTTGGACGCATACGCTTATGGTTGTAATAGCGAAAAAAAGCGGACCAAACCGCACAAAACTACGCCATGGGAGACTGTTTGGAAAAAGTTCCCCATGGCACGAATGATGCCAAAAGTGACGCCTGGTCCGCATTATGGTTAAAAACGGTAATCACAGGATTTTTTTACTTTTGCTCTGGACCTTTTTTATATAGTCTACGTCTTGATGTCAAACGCCTCCATCGCTAACCATTCACACGAGATACTATGTCGAAGATAATGGATGACACCAAGGACGTTGCAACCCAGATCAAGAATAAAGAACTGGTCAAAGAGCGAAGACGACAGATTGTCGACGGCGCAGTCAAGCTCTTTATCGAGCACGGCTACCACAAGACGACGACTCGTGCCCTGGCCAAAGCAACCGGTTTGTCAATCGGTTCGATGTATGAATATATCTCAACCAAGGATGATATACTCTACCTGGTGTGCATCGCGATCCATACCGAAGTCGAGCAAGCCGTCAGGCAGGCACTCGACCGTTCCATCGAAGGAAAGGCGGCGCTTGCTGAAGTAATTCGCGAATATTTTCTGGTGTGTGACCAGATGAGTGACCACATCCTGCTGATGTACCAGGCTACCCACTTCCTTCCTCCGAAATGGCAGAGAAAGGTACTGGAGGCCGAGCTTCGAATTACCGATATTTTTATCAAGGCAATACAGGAGCTCAAAGCTCGAGGAGATTTACCCGATCTTGATGAACCAACCATTAACCTGATGGGCCATAATATTTCCGTTATCGGACATACCTGGACATTCAGGAGATGGTATTTTGCCAAAAATTTTAACATTGAACAGTATATTGAGCAGCAGACCGACTTTATTATGAGGTTTCTGGTCGAAAGAAATAACTGATCAATACTCCCTCCGAAGCATCCGGGGAGTTTTTTTGGTTTCTTCTTGTAAAACGCCCCGAAATCCTTAGTCAGATCGCTCGTTAGCAATCCTCGTGTTCTCGAGTCTGTGCTCAAACCACTATGGAGAACAATTGCATGAATGCACCGGTCGTAGTCTACAAACCCAAGAATGCGATTCGAGTTATCACCGCCACTTCCCTATTTGACGGTCATGACGCCTCAACCAATATCATGCGCAGGATCCTTCAGGATAGTGGAGTTGAGGTGATTCATCTGGCCCATAACCGCTCAGTCCAGGAACTGGTTGAAACCGCCATCGATGAGGATGCGCAGGGAATCGCCATGTCCAGTTATCAGGGCGGCCACATGGAAGCGTTCAAGTACATGGTTGACCTACTGAAAAGCCATGATGCCGATCATATCAAGATCTTTGGTGGAGGGGGGGGAGTAATTGTTCCCGAAGAGATCAAAGAGCTAGAGGAGTATGGGGTTACCAAGATTTATTCGCCTGAGGATGGTTCACGGATGGGACTTCAGGGTATGGCAAATCATATGATCGAGCTGATGGATTTTGCCACCATCGACCATCACCGCTATAGTATCGACGAGTTGACCACCAGCAATAGAAAAGAGCTGGGGGGCTTTATTACCGGGGTCCAGCAGTTAAAAGGCAGTGACCCGGAACGATTTAAAACCCTGCTCGACATGGTTGGTACACAGGCCGAGAAAAACGGACCACCGGTGATTGGTATTACCGGTACCGGCGGTGCCGGCAAATCGTCACTTACCGATGAAGTTATCATGAGATTTCTTAATGACTTCAAGGAACTCACCATCGGTGTCGTGTGCTGCGATCCGTCTCGCAGAAAAACGGGTGGGGCGCTGCTGGGTGATCGGATTCGGATGAATTCAATTACCAACTTCTCCAACGTTTATATGAGAAGTCTGGCGACCAGAGACTCCGCTTCCGAGGTTTCAGAGGCGTTGCCGGAAGTAATTCTGACCATGAAAGCGGCCGGTTTTGACCTGATCATTGCCGAGACAGCAGGAATTGGGCAGGGCGATTCCAAAATTACCGATCTTGCCGATCTGTCGATCTATGTCATGACCAGTGAGTTTGGTGCCCCATCGCAGCTTGAAAAGATTGATATGCTGGACTATGCCGACATTATCGTCGTTAACAAGTTTGAGAAAAAAGGCAGCGACGATGCCATACGGGATATCCGAAAACAGGTGCAACGGAACCGGAAAGCCTTTTCTACGCCCCCAGAAAATTTTCCAGTCTACGGCACCATTGCCTGAAAATTCAATGATGATGGGGTGACAGCGCTCTACCACGATATCACTGAAGC
>QZLB01000038.1 GCA_004796425.1 Desulfobulbaceae bacterium
GTGGCAGGGGTAATCTGCTCGCCCAGGCTGCACAATTCCAAGAACTTGGGGTCAAAATAAAACGCAAAATTCCTGATGCAATCACGGAATCATCGACACAAGATACACCTGATAAAAACTGATGGCTGTGACGCTCATTACCCATATAGAGCTGAATCAAACGGGCTACCCAACGAGTAAGCCTCCGCCACCCTTCTTGCCAAACGATTGCAAACATGGTACTGAAAACTCCAGTTATAGGGGAGGCTTTCCCGGACAGGGAGCGTACTTATTCATTACTATCTAAACAGGAGAAGCACCGTGCAGCTACATCATAACTTTATTGATGTCGCCAAAGCGATGGGCGACAAGCTGGCTATCCACGATTTCACCACCAATAAAGAAGTTTCTTACAGTCGGGCACTTCTTGCTTCTCTCCTGCTCAGATCAGTTTTTAAGAAATACGACAAGGGCTTCATCGGGGTGATGCTGCCCACTTCAGCGGGATGCATCCTCACCAAACTCGGACTTCTGATGTGCAGCAGAATTCCGGTGATGATCAACTATTCAACCGGTGCAGAGCAGAATGCCATTTACGCACAAAAAAAATGCGACTTCAGAACCATTATCACCTCAAGGGGGTTGCTTGAAAAAATAGAATGTCCTCATGTGGATGGCATGATTTACATAGAGGACATCATGGAGAATCTCTCCGGGCTCCAGAAAGTGCGCGCAGCGGCGTTGTCAAAACTCCCTGCGGGCCTCCTGAAGAAGCTGGTAGACTCTGGGAAAGAAGATGACACGGCAGTAATTCTCTTTACCAGTGGTAGTGAAAAAGATCCAAAAGCAGTGCAATTGAGCCATAAAAACATTGGGTCCAACGTGAACTCTGCCACCGAACGGTTTAATTTCACGGCCGATGATATCTTTTTATCGTCATTGCCCTACTTTCATGTCTTTGGTCTCACCGTCAACCTTTGGATCCCCCTGCATCATGGCGCCACCATTCTCACCTATGCGAACCCCCTTGAATACCGGAAGATTTGCGAGATCGTCCGGGATCATAAAGCAACACTAATGGTTGGTACACCAAGCTTCTTCTGGGGTTATTTAAGAAAGTCGGAAAAAGGTGATTTCGAATCGCTGCGTATCGCCCTGGTTGGTGCTGACAAATGCCCGGACTCTTTGCGTGAAGCGTACCAGGAAAAACATGACGCGACGCTTTATGAGGGCTATGGTGCCACCGAGTGTGCCCCTGTCATCTCTGCAAATTCACCCGAAGATAACCGGGCTGGCAGTGTCGGAAAACCGATACCGGGGGTTCAGGTACGAATTGAGAATTACGAAACCGGAGAAGAATGCGGACCTGGAGAGGACGGTAGAATTCTGGTCAAGGGTGACAACGTCATGAAGGGATATTTTGACGATTTCGAACAAACCTCTCTGCATATCCGGCGTGGGTGGTATGACACGGGAGATATGGGAAACATTGATGAAGAAGGATATCTCTGGCACGTTGGCAGAATCAAACGATTTGTGAAGATCGGCGGAGAGATGATCTCCCTGGTACGTATCGAAACGGTCCTCGACAATCTCCTGCCGGAAGATGCTCATTGTTGTGTGGTTGAAATCCCAGACTCGACAAAGGGGGCAAAGATCGTTGCCGTTACCACTGAAGAGATCAACGAAAAAACGACCTTAAAAAGCATGGCCGAACAATTGCCGAAGATCGCGCTGCCAAAACAATTCCTGGTTATGGAAGACCTGCCGAAAATGGGGAGTGGGAAGATAGATTTTCGCACAATCACCGAACGGGTCAGAGAACAGCACGCGGAGCAGCGAAAAAACTGACACCATGCCCTCGGCAACCAATAAGCAAGTCACTATCTCTTCTCGTTTAAGGAGTTTTTACCGGTCGCCACTCTTTGATATCCTTCAGTTTATCGCGCTGGTACTGATTCTTGCCAAACTTGCGGCCGGCAGTATAGAAAACCTCGGCTACAACTGGCAATGGTATCGAATCCCTTCCTTTATCCTGACCACCACCGATGAGGGCATGGGGGCAGGACCGCTCCTCCAGGGGTTGGGCATCACCATAAAAATTTCGGCCGTCAGTATGGTTTTTGCCCTGCTGCTCGGATTAACCGTCGCACTTTTCAGGCTGTCTCATTCACCGGTTGCGCGCCTCATCGCCCGTATATACCTGGAAACCAGTCGAAACACCCCGTTGCTGATTCAGCTTTTTTTTATCTATTTCGTGCTTGGTCCGGTTTTGGGACTCGAACGATTTACCTCCGCTGTCCTGGCTTTGAGCCTCTTTGAAGGGGCATATATTTCAGAGATCTTCAGATCTGGAATTTTGTCTGTCAGTACCGGGCAAAAAGAAGCGGCCGCCAGTATCGGCCTGAACAGATTTTATACGTATCGATTTATCATCCTGCCCCAGGCGATTCGTACGATCCTGCCCCCCCTCACCAGTCAGGCAATATCTTTGATCAAGGACTCCGCTCTTGTCTCGACCATCGCAATTTACGACCTTACGATGCAGGCTCAATCTTTGATTTCCGAAACCTATCTAACCTTCGAAATATGGTTTACGGTTGCACTCCTTTATCTTGTGATTACAATAACGCTATCCCTGTTCGTCACAAACCTTGAAAAACGTCTAAAACTCCCCTGATTGGCAGTTCTTGCTTCTGGGGAAAATGAACAAAAAGACTAAAAGCCATCAAACATACCGAGGAGGTAAAACTGATGAAACTATTTGCAGGTCGTTTATTTCCCCTTTTCGCTACAGCGCTGCTTCTTATATTCGCCACGAGTGTTCATGCTGCGCCTATCGCCCAACAGCTCGTTCAGGAAAGTACCGTTGAGAAAGTACTGAAGAATGGTGTACTCCGCGTTGGTATGGATACCTTTCAGCCATGGGCAATGAAAGATAAGAATGGCAAATTTATTGGTTTTGAGATTGATGTTGCAACCCGCCTGGCAAATGATATGGGAGTAAAAGTCGAGTTCGTCCCGACCGCCTGGTCCGGTATCATTCCTGCACTGTTGACCGGCAAATTCGATGTGATTATCGGTGGAATGGGAATTCTCCCCAAACGCGCATTGAAAGTGAATTTCACCCAGCCGTACGATTTCAGTGGTATGTCGATTGTCGCGCACCGGAAAAAGGCTGATGGCTTCAGCTCCTTGAGTGATTTCAATAAACCGGATGTGCAGATAGCGGCCAAACTTGGAACTTCAGCTGTTATTGCAGCAAAGAAGTATCTCCCCAACGCCACCCTGAGACTGTTTGAGAACGAAACACAGACGTACCAGGAACTGCGTAATGGCAATGTTCATGCAGTGGTTGCCTCAGCACCGCGGCCCGCTTTTGAAGCATTGCAATACCCCGAGACCCTGTTTCTGCCGATCAAAGGAACCTTCACCAAGGAACCCATTGGTTTCGCCCTGAGAAAAGGTGATCCCGATTCACTGGCATTTTTCAATTCATGGATTACCGGTGTTTGGCTCGAAGGCTGGCTGAAAGAACGTCATGAGTACTGGTTTGAAACTCGTGACTGGGCAGACCAGGTTGAATAAACGGTTGTCCCTTTTCTGATTGAGACTCCGGACGTCAGTTTTCCCGTGATAACTGATGTCCGGAGTTGATCCTTGTTCATGAAAGACAAGAAATACCGTCTGACACTGCTTGACTTCTTTCTCCTTGCTTTATTGCTCGGCTTCATCCTCTTTGTCGTTTATCGACTCACCTATTCCCTGAATTATAAATGGAACTGGTCCATCATTCCGACCTATCTGGTCCGTATCGATGATGAAACTGGTCGCTGGACCGCCAATGTCCTGCTCCAGGGACTCTTTACCACCATCAAACTCTCCATTTGGGGAATGATCATCGCGGCTATACTGGGCCTGATTATGGGCATGGCTCGAACCTCCAGTAAGTTGTTGTTGAATCTCATCTCGAGAACATATGTTGAGCTGATTAGAAACACCCCTCCCCTGGTGCTGGTTTTCATTTTTTACTTCTTTGTCAGTGACCAGATATTACCCGCCCTGGGGATTGAACGTTACATCAGGTCATTAAGCGAGGAACAGCAGGGTATTGTATCTTTTCTGGCGGTCCCGAAAGAGCTGTTCATTCCCTTCCTGTCAGGCACGATCACCATTGGAATTTTTCAGGGGGCCTATATCACAGAAATCGTTCGAGCCGGAATCCAGTCGATTTCCATCGGGCAATGGGAAGCATCAAGTGCACTGGGACTGAACTACTGGCAGCAACTGCGGCTGATTATCCTGCCCCAGGCCCTGAGAAGAATGCTTCCACCACTGGCCAATGAGTTTATCAACACCATCAAATATTCCTCTATTGTTTCTATCATATCCATCCAGGAACTGACCTTTCAGGGTATGCAGGTCATGTCCTCCACTCAGGTGACCATCGAGGTCTGGCTCACCATCACTTTCATGTACCTTGTCCTCTGCCTGAGCCTTTCAATTGTAGTTCACAAGATGGAAAACCATTTCTCACCCTCCTAGACAACCAGACGATCATGCGTATTTTTTCCCTTATCGAAAGATGAGTTAAAAGCAGTCAAACAAGTTTCTCTATAATAACATTAGTACTAACCTGACAGTAAGGAATCGGGAATGGGTTCCAACAAGTCTACAGATATTATCGAATGGGATGAACGCTATGCCATTGGCATTGATGAAATTGACCGTCAACATCAGTACCTTTTCGAGCTTACTGCACTTTTCAGTGATCAAATATTAAATCACGCACGCGGTGCCACGATCGATGATATCCTGGCCACGCTCAAAAACTATGCAGCTCAACACTTCGAATTAGAGGAAACCTATTTCAAGGACCACCCCGAGGCAGATTTTCATCGCCAGATCCATCACGCGTTCCTGCTTCAGCTCGAAGCCTACGAGGAGCAATATTCCGATTCCCCCGCAGAACTGAACAGTGAGATTCTCCGCTTTCTCAGGCACTGGTTAATCACCCACATCTCCGAAACGGACAAACGTTTTCTCTCAACTTGAGGCGAAACTTCTTCAATGACCAAATCCCCGTACGAAATTACCAATATTCGGATGTTTATCGCCTTCCGGGTCTTCTTCAATTCTCGGTTTTATTACCCGGTCTTCACCATCCTGTTTCTCGATTACGGCTTAACCCTTGAGCAATTTGCCCTGCTCAATACCGTCTGGGCCGTGACCATTGTTTTAACGGAGGTTCCCTCGGGTGCGCTTGCCGACTTAATGGGGAGAAAACGGTTGTTAGTTTTGACCTCACTCTTGATGATCGTAGAACTCAGCGTCATCTGTTTTGTTCCTATCGCTAACATCACCCTGGTTTTCTGGGCGTTTCTGATTAATCGAATCCTCAGCGGCTTAGCCGAAGCGATGGCCAGTGGTGCCGATGAAGCAATCGCCTACGACTCCCTGCTGGCTGAAGGGAATAAGGAAGATTGGCCCAATGTTCTCAGCGTCCAAATGAGGTTGAAATCCTTAGCCGGGATTATCTCCATGGCGCTTGGTGCACTTCTGTATGACCCCAACATGGTGAACCGCATGATCGGTTTTCTTGGTGGAGAAGCTATCTACACTCAGCAAATTACCATGCGAATTCCTGTTTACCTGACCCTTGGTCTGGGTTTCTTTTCTCTTTATACGACCTTGCGTATGAAAGACGTTGCTGATGAATCGCAGTACCAAAAACCAGAAATCTCACTCTCAACCATGATTGATGCAGGTCGGGTAACGTTGAATGCGGGTAAGTGGATCCTTGCCACCCCGTTTGCTCTGGCTGTAATACTATTTGCCATGCTTTATGACCATGTCCTGCGAATGATCATTACCCTCACCTCGCAATACTTCAGGCAGATTGCCCTGCCCGAAGCTAGTTTTGGTTTTATCATGGCCGCACTGTCCCTTCTGGGGCTGGCGATTCCAAAGCTCGCCGAATTCATGGTGAACCGATACACACCCGTACAAAATTGCCTCTGGCTGGCGCTTATCACCATGTGCGCTTTGGCTGGGTTAACCGGTTTTGTTCCCTATTTTGGAATCATACCGATAGCTCTGGTGATGGTTGGGTTAATGCTCACCGCCTTTTTCACCTCTCATTATCTTAATGCGATCACCTCATCTGCTCAACGAGCTACCGTGCTCAGTTTTAAAGGGCTGGCATTTAATCTGGCATATGGACTGGTGGGTGTGCTTTTTGCCATCCTGATGCAGTATCAACGGAATGCGGTGGTGCAAAATCAACCAAACCTCACCGAACAGCTCATTGAGAACGAGGCATTCAGAAGCACCATTTTCTGGTCCCCCTGGTATGGAGCTATCCTTACAATCCTGTTGATCGGTTACACGATGAAGCTGCTGGCTGGCAGTGATATGCATCGAACGATACAAAAATAGCTGAAATAAGGCCGTTAATCAGTTCTCAGGCTGTTGTCGAAATCGAAAAGCCTCAATGACCTGCGGTTATTGTCATACCGTTTTTGATTGTTTTAAGAACCAGAGGTCGCTGCGGATCACCAAACTCATCAAAAACGATCTTTGTCTGCAACCCTTCAAACTCACTGCGTTCGATAATCTTTCGCTGCAATTGGTCAGCATTTTTTACCTGGGGAAACATCAGAAGCAGAATTTGTGCTGCCTCATAGGCATGCATAGAAGCAACAGAAGGTTCATAATGAAATCGAGCTAAAAAACGTTGCCGGAATAAATGGTAGTCAACGCTTCGATCACTCTTGTCATAGGATTGAAAAAAATCAATCCCTTCGACCGCACTTCCGCCATGGTAAATCGTCTGATCACTCGTCGACCATTCGCTGACGAGTATACCGATACGCTCCGTCCTGATTCTGAGCTGCCGACAAAGCATCGCAGTATCACGAGGGCCGGCGAGTATAAGCAGTGCATCAGGGTTATTCTCAATCGCTTGACGGGTCAGAAGCTGGTATTCGGTGTCGTCTCTGGTAGTATAAGAAATCCGCTGTACAACCTGCCCACCAAGACGGGCAATAGCCTCACTGAAGTGGTCCTGGAATGGTTCTGTATACTCCCGATTACTTAAATCATAAATGACGCTGATTCTTTTATATTTTCGGGTCTCAACGGCCAGAGTTGCCAACTTAAACGCGATATCTTTGACAGCGGGGTAAATACTGAAAAATCGATCGTCCCTGGTTTGTAGTTCCTCTATATTTGCAGTGGGAGAGATAAGCACCACGCCAAATTCTTGAAGTTTTTGAACCGCAGCCATGCTCATCCTGTTGGTCATAGGGCCGACAACTCCCTGCACCCTTTTCTCGACCATATACTCCAGAATCGCCTGGGCCGTCTCCGGCTGGTTTTGACTGTTTCTCGGGACCATGAAAACCGGACGACCTGCGATACCCCCGGTTTCATTTACTTCTTCTATTGCCAGAATCACACCATCCCGGCCACCAATCCCGAGATCCTGGCCCTCTCCGGTCGTATTCCCGATGAAACCTAATTTCACCGGCTCAGATTCTGAACAAGCCGCGCAGAGCAAAAGCAAGATCGCAATCAACGCGTACAACAGCTTATGCGTGAAAAATAACGTTCTCATCAATTAAGCTCCAGATAATTCAAACCAGCCCGGGATAGGCGAAACCGTTCATGTCAATTGTTTGTAGCCTATCATGAATGGAGTTAATTTGTAACGTCATTTGCACGACCACCGCCCTATCGCTTTTCTGATAAACCGAATCGCTGCCACCTGACAATGGTACAATTTCCCATGAAATGTATGACAAATGATGGTAAATCTGGGGAAATTGTCACGGGTCAATTCGGGGATTTTATATGAAAACGATTTTTCTGAAGATACTGCACGCAGGAATTTCTCAGGAAATACCCGCAGATGACAGGAAGAAAATCCTGATCACGTCGCTCTTTTCCCTGGTAAGTATTCTATTACTCTCTTTCTTCGGCTCTGTGAATCTTCTGCAGGGCAATGTTACTCTGGGGATCATCACCCTCAGTGCAGCTCTCCTGAGTCTCTCGAATTACATCTACCTCTGCATCTATAAGAATTACCGGGTAACCTCCTTTTTCATCGTACTACTAATGTCGATACTCTGTCTCTACCTTCTGATTTCCGGGGGCAACAACAATACCGGTCCGCTCTGGTTTTTCGTCGTACCGGTTCTGGCTTATTATGTAACGGGCCTCAGAACTGGGACCATATATCTCGTTGCACTCTTGGGAGTTGTCGGACTCGTACTTTTCTTACCGAGCGAATCCTGGTTTAAGGCGACGTATCAACTTGAATTCTCCATACGATTCTTTGCCTCGCTGGTCTCCGTCAGCATCGTTGCCTTTGCCTACGAGTACACCCGCACTCAAGGTGAGAATGAGATGCTGCACCTGAACCATCAGCTCGACAGAATGTCACAAACCGATGATTTAACCGGTCTGGCAAACCGGCGTGCAATGACTAAACATATCGACCATGAGATCAACCGGTTTGAACGAAATAAACGGCCGTTCTGTCTCCTGCTGGGTGATCTGGATCATTTTAAATCGGTAAATGACCGGTTCGGTCACGAATGTGGTGATCTGCTCCTGATAGAAGTTGCCAAGAAACTTGACAATAAGACGAAAAAACAAGATATTGTGAGCCGCTGGGGAGGAGAGGAGTTCTTAATCCTGCTCCCTGAAACCACACTTGAGCAGGCACGGTATATGACAGAGCGGCTCAGGCAATCGATAGAAATGCTGACTATCACTTACCGGGGCGTAGCGATTGGGGTAACCATGAGCTTTGGTATATCGGCGTATCAGTCGTCACAATCCTTTAATGATCTGCTTCGGGATACCGATGACAAACTCTATAAGGCCAAACACTCCGGTAGAAACCGTGTCGCTTCGGCGTGATCTGCCTGATCAAATTTAATCCCAGCCAATCCCATGAAAACGTTGCCATCCCAGCTCCTGTTTTTCTTCCAAAGTAAAACCACCAAGCGAAACCTGAACACGCTCTGGAAATTCTTTATCTTCCTGGGCCTGATCATTTGCCTTTATTCAGCCTTGTTTCACGGACTGATGGTATATGAAGGGCGTGACTACAGCTGGATCACCGGTTTTTACTGGACAATGACCGTGATGTCCACGCTGGGTTTCGGTGATATCACCTTCCACTCTGATCTCGGTTTGCTTTTCACCATGTTTGTACTCGTTTCAGGGGTCCTCTTTCTGCTGATCATTCTCCCTTTTACCTTTATCCAGTTCTTCTATGCCCCTTGGCTCGAGGCCCAGGAGAAAGCCCGTACACCGCGAGCTGTTCCCGAAGAGATGCAGGGGCATGTAATAATCACCGGCATAGACCCGATTTCCACCCGATTGATTGAAAGGTTGGTGAAAGAGAATATCCCTTATGTGATTGTCACGGCTGATGTCCAGGAAGCAAACACGCTAATCGATCAAGGTTTTTCAGTGGTGGTAGGCGAACCGGACCTCCCCTCTACCTACTGGAATCTGAATATCAATTCCGCTGCGTTGGCTATTCTTAACAACGACGACATGATCAATACCAACCTTGCCTTTACCATTAGAGAGGCCAACCGTACCGTACCCATTGTCGCCAATGCCACCTACGCGCATTCCATCGATATTTTGGAATATACCGGCAATATCCATGTATTCCAGTTCATGAAGATGCTGGGAGAGTCACTGAGTCTGCGAACGATTGGCGTCGGTATGACCTCAAACATAATCGGGCGCTTCAATGAACTGCTTATTTCCGAAATGCCTGCACTGGGCACCGAGTTGGTGGGTAAATCACTGGCCCAGGCAGGAGTGAGGCAGGCAACCGGTGTCACGGTAATCGGGTTGATGGAAGAAGGGAAGTTTCTGCCATCCTCACCACATACCATTATCACCCATAAATCAATATTAATGCTGGCGGGCTCAGCCAGTCAGATCGAAGCGTTCGACCAGAAGTACCTGGTGAAAATGGACAAGGTCAACGACGAGATCGAAGTATTGATACTCGGAGGTGGTCGCGTCGGCAACGCTGCGGCCGAAACGCTTGCCAAAAGTGGTGTTAAATATCGAATTGTCGAAAAAAGGCCAATCAAAACCGAAGGTCCTGACCGGGAGAATTATATCCTCGGCGACGCCGCGGATATTAATACCCTGAAAGCTGCAGGGATTGAGAAGGCAAAATCGGTGATCGTAACCACCCACAGCGACGATATGAATATTTATCTGACCTTCTATTGTCGACAGTTACGCTCTGACATCCAAATCATTAGTCGATCCATTCTGGAGCGCAACGTTGCCAAGCTCCATATGGCCGGCGCAGACCTGGTAATGTCTTACGCCTCGCTGGGGGCTGGAAAAATATATCAACTTCTCCAACCCGATGGAATATCGCTGTTTACCGAGGGACTTACTGTTCTTCGACGAAAGGCCGGAATAGATTTTGCGGGCAAGACAATTATGAACAGTGGCATCCGTGAAAAAACCGGCTGCAGCATCATTGCGATCAAGCGACATGCCCAGATCATTCCAAGCCCATCACCAGACGTTGAACTTGAAGAAAACGACGAACTGGTTGTTATGGGTACGACGGAGAATGAGCCGCTCTTTCTCGCCTTGTAATAAAAGGTTGCGGATTAGATGATTTAGGATTGAAGCCTTTTTTCAGGAATTCCGTTTATCTTCAAGATCATCGAGTTTACCAACAAAGCAGGTCCCGATTTCATATCCTCCCTCATCACTACCGCTTGCCATACACCACATGACCTTACCCTGCATATTGAGCTGGTCATCCTTTTGCACATCCCAAAGCCTGAACCATTCCGATGAACCCTCATCAATTTGCTTTGGATCTAGCCTGATGCGCAATCGCGAGTTTTTCTCGAGAGGTTTATCACTCACAAACCTGATCCCCGCCGCACTGAAATCGAGCATTACACCATGCCTCGAATCATATGCTCCCGAATCCTGCTCCAACCTCTCAAATTGAAAGGTTCTGTTACACGGTGTCCTTGTCGCCTTTCTTCTGTCTTGTTCCATCGCGCCCCCGTCGTTGCCAACCCGTCTACTGGTCTTTTTCCTGTCTATTTTTAGTTTTATCATAGACGATGGGGAAAACCAAAGCGGTCTTGCTCGACGAACATATCCGGGTAGGTGAAAACCAGTGTTCAGGTACGATTAAACTTTTTTTTCAGGTATTCAATAATATCCGCACTCTCATACATCCAGTGATGCCCATCCACCAGAAACGGAACCATGCTCTTACCACCGAGCTGCTGAACCTTCAACCGCTCCATTGTACCCATTTCCGCGCGGATAATGCGATAATCTTTTTCTTCTTCCAAACCCATGTCCTTGGCCGCGTTCATCACTTTAATGCAGTACGGACAGCTGTATTGCAAATATAATTCAACCACTGGAAGTTCCTCCTGCTGTGTTAAATGGTCAGGTACGAGTGCCGATACCCCGTTTTAACAGATACAAGTTGACGGAAAAAAGCATAACAATAAAGGCCAATAAGATAATCAATCCCGTCCAAACTCCGATATCGGACCTGCCAAAAAAACCAAACCTGAACCCCTCAATCATATAAACAATCGGATTCGCTCGTGAAACCCCAAACCAGAATTCGGGCAGCATCGCAATCGAATAAAAAACTCCCCCCAGGTAAGTAAGGGGGGTGATCACAAAGGTGGGGACAATTGAAATATCATCAAATTTCTTGGCAAAAACACCATTAATCATACCGGCCAGCGCAAAAACTGCACTGGTCATCACGCCAAAAAGAATGATCAACAATGGATTATGCAAGGGCAGCCGGACAAATACCAGACTCACTACACCGACCAGCGTACCAACACAAAGTCCCCGGATCATACCACCGGAAATGTACCCGAGAATAATCACCCATTCAGGCGTCGGGCTGACCAGTAGTTCCTCAATATTCTTTTGGAACTTCGCACTGAAAAAACTCGAAACCGTATTGGTGTAAGAATTGGTGATTATTGCCATCATGATCAAACCGGGGGCAATGTAGGCCATGTAACTGAAACCATTGATATCCCGGATCTGGGAACCAATGAAATTTCCAAAAATCACAAAATAAAGGGTCATGGTAATAACCGGCGGTACCAGCGTCTGGACCCAGATCCGGAAGATCCTGGTCGTTTCTTTTCGGGCGATACTGATATAACTGATAAGATTCGCTTTCATTATTCAACCATTTCCATAAACAGTTCTTCGAGCCGGTTTGTCTTATTTCTCATGCTTTCAATCACGATCTGGTGTTCCTCCAGATGACTGAACACCCGGTTGATTGAATCTCCTTTTCTAATCGTCACTTCGATGGTTGATTCATCGAGCTGGGTGATTTCTGCTCCTTCCAGCGGTTGCAGGTCATTAATTTCTGAAGACGCATCAAGCAGGAA